>SKWJ01000510.1 GCA_007128995.1 Paracoccaceae bacterium | reverse complement strand
TTGCACGGGCTGGAAGCAATGAATGATGGCGCCGATGTCCTGTATCTGACCTGTGACAAGCGCGGCCCCTCGCTGGAAGAGCGTTGCCCCGAAGCTTTCGCGCAATTGCTGCGCCATGGGGCTTATGCCCGCAAGCGTCTGCGGGAAGAGATGGAAATTGAATTCACGCTCGAGGACGGCAAACTCTGGGTGCTTGATGCGGTCACTGTGCCGCGTTCGTCGCGCGCATCGGTTCGGGTGGCGGTTGATCTGGCAAATGAAGGGATCATAGAACGTGATGAAGCCCTTATGCGGATTGCCCCCAAGGCCCTGAGCGAATTGCTGCACCGTCAGATCAATCCACGCGCACAATACGACGTTTTCGTGCGTGGCATTGCCGCCAGTCCGGGGGCTGCGCGTGGTCGGATCGTGTTCAGCTCCGCTGCCGCCCAATCCTGTGCCGCGCGCGATGAAGCCTGTATTCTGGTCCGGCGCGAAACCACGCCGGAAGATATTCGCGGCATGCATGTCGCACAGGCAGTGGTCACAGAACGCGGCGGCATGACCAGCCATGCGGCGGTTATCGGACGCGGGCTGGGGGTGCCTTGCGTTGTCGGGGCGTCCGGGATGCAGATAGATGAGCGTCGCAAGACTGTGCGTGCAGGCACATGTATCCTGTCCGAAGGTGACATGCTGACTGTTGATGGCACCAATGGCCTTGTGCTCATGGGCGATGTCGACCTTCTGGAACCCGCCCTTGATGATCGCTTCGTCACCCTGCTGGAATGGGCAGATGACCGGCGCGATATTGATATCCGGGCGAATGCCGATACACCTGCCGATGCCCGGATCGCCCGCGAATTCAAGGCGCAAGGGATAGGGTTGTGCCGGACCGAGCACATGTTCTTCGAAGATGATCGCCTGACCCTCATGCGCGAGATGATTTTTGCTGATACGCCCGAGGACCGTTCGGATGCGCTTGGCAGGCTGTTGCCCATGCAGCGCGATGATTTCATTGATCTGTTCGAGATCATGCAGGGGCAGCCGGTTTGTATTCGCCTGTTCGACCCGCCGCTGCATGAATTCCTGCCCCACTCGAAGGATGGTTTGCGCTTTCTGGCCGATGCTTTGAACAAACCCCTGTCCGAGATCATGCGCCGTGCCGAAGCACTGTCGGAATTCAACCCGATGCTGGGCATGCGGGGGGTTCGTCTGGGCGTGACCATCCCCGAGATTTATGCCATGCAGGTGCGGGCAATCTTCGAGGCCACGGTTGAATTGTCGCGACGTGCGACCCCGGTGATACCCGAGATCATGATACCCCTTGTATCTGCCATGCGAGAGGTCGAACTGGTCAAGTCACGGATTGATCACGTCGCGGCACAGGTCCGTTCCCGGTCCGGGATGGATTTCGACTATCGCATTGGTGTCATGGTCGAAACGCCGCGCGCGGCGCTTCGGGCCGGTGATATAGCGCTTCATGCGTCTTTCCTGTCCTTTGGCACAAATGATCTGACGCAGATGACATATGGCCTGTCCCGCGATGATGCCGGGCGGTTCATGTCAGATTACGTGCAGCAAGAGGTGTTCCCGGAAGATCCTTTTCACACGCTTGATCTCGACGGCGTCGGTGAACTTCTCATGCTCGGCGCGGCGCGTGGCCGCAAGGCACGCCAGGATCTGACCTTGTCGATTTGCGGTGAGCATGGCGGAAACCCTGATTCGATTCGCTTTTGCCGTGATCTGGGGTTCGACTACGTGTCTTGCTCGCCGTTTCGGGTGCCCGTTGCACGGCTCGCGGCTGCGCAGCTTGTTATCTCTGAACAGATTTAACTATCTGTGCCGAGTGAGTTTTGTGTGCGGCACCATCGTCTGGTGCCGTTCACATTTGCGAGAGTAGCCATTAATCTGGACCAATTGATAAATTTCTGATACCTCCACCGCTGGACTGCGACAAAAATGATTGGGGACGGGGCGCGCTGCTGAATGCGCCTTGATAAAATGCATGACAGACTCTGGTGGAATGACGACGCCAGTGGCTAAGAGCTTTGGCTTTTTCGCGCAAAGCAGGGCCATAGGGGCGCGGGCAGGATTGAACCGGCATTGCGTCTCTCGGAAACGGGTCACGTTTACAGCTGTTTGTGCCCTGACGGTAGTGATCGCCCTGCCAAGCGTTGGATCCCGTCTCGAAGATTCGACGCTAGAGGCGAACCGGCACGCCGTGCTGGTTATGCAATCGATCCAGAAATCCAACCCGACGCGGCGCAATGCGGTAATGACCGACATTGCCGGACCGGAGACTGTGCAGCTTGCAAGCCTTGATGTGGAGCGCACGGTCGCACTACCCCTTTCGCGGTTTGGCGTTTACCCTGACAATCCTGCTGAAGCCCGCAACCCGCGCAGTGAAGCCGTGAAGCGTTCCCCCACCGCGGCTGCACAGCCCCAGCCAGAGATACGCAAGCGCAGTGTGACTGTGCCAGAGACGACCTCCAGTGCGCCGCTGCCATCTGTAGAGTCAGTCAGAGTACCGCATCATCCGGAATCCGAACTTGCCCCGCGCGCGTCGAAGCGCCCACCGAGCCGCCCGGCCGCATTGGCATTTCGGCATGTGGAATACAGCCGGAACTGGCTGCGCACGGTAAATGCGCGTCCATTGACAGAGCAGGAAACTTGCCTTGCGACAGCCATCTATCACGAAGCGCGGGGAGAGAGCATTCGTGGCCAGTTCGCTGTTGCGGAAGTCATTCTCAACCGTGTTGAGTCCGGTAAATTTCCGGACGCGATCTGTGGTGTTGTCTATCAGGGCGCGCAATCTGGTCGGATTGGTGGCTGCCAGTTCAGCTTTGCATGTGATGGAAATTCTGAAGCGATGCCCAATCGTCGGGCAGCGGCAGTTGCGCGGCGCATCGCCCAGGTGATGTCGGATGGTGGGCATCGGGCTCTGACCAAAGGTGCTCTGTATTTTCATACTTATGCCGTCAATCCGGGCTGGGCCTCTCGCTTTACCCAGACCACGCATATCGGGGCGCATCTGTTTTACCGTAGCTAGGGATTGGCACCTCACACGAAGATCCCCGTTGTCGAAGTGATATGCGATCCTCACGGCATGCGGCACAATGACAGTTGCCCGGACTTATGTCGTATTCTCGCTGATTTTGGGCGGGATTTATCATTGTGCTGTCTTGTATCAGCGTTAAACAGGGGGCACCCTTGCGCTGAAAGTAACCCCTATGACAACCGATATCCGTCTGGCCTTTGACCACCCTGAAGCGCGCGCCGAAGCGTCGGCCCCAGCGGATCCGAGAGATCGTATCAGTTTGCGTGACCATGTCGTGGCCGTTGAAATTGGCGCCTTTCAGGCTGAGCGCGGGCATACCCAGCGTGTCAGGTTCAATGTGGTGGTTGAAGTGCGCCCGCATCCTTTGCCCCTTGAGGATGATGTTGATCGGATACTGTCTTATGACCGCATCACCGACGCAATCAGCGTGGAGTTGAAGGCAGAGCGGCTGAACCTGCTTGAAACACTCGCGGAACGCATTGCCGAACGTATTCTGCTAGAACCGCAAGCCATGCGTGCTTTCGTCCGGGTAGAAAAACTGGATCGTGGTCCCGGGGCACTGGGGGTGGAAATCGTGCGCACCCGCGCTGCGCAACCGCTTCGTGCGGTCGATGCCGAGGGTGTTGAAACCGCAGTGCATCCGATCGTCGTCTTCCTTGACAACGCCTCAATCGATGCGCCTGATCTCAGTGGACAGTTAGATGCGCTTCAGCAAGACGGGTTGCCGGTGATCCTCTGTGTCGGTTTGCCGACACTGGCGCTGCCGGAAACTGGGCATCGCGCCGTGCAGCGAAGGATCAACCTGCTGGCAATCGAACAGAACGCCTGGCGCCTTGCCGCGCGCGACCCGCGCTGTGTGGTCGTTTCCAGCCGGACCGAGATAGACTGGGCAATGAAGCAGGGGCAGATGATCGTTTGGGCGCCTTCAAAACTTGTGCTGGATTCTACAGACAGCCCGGACGGACTCGCGCAAGACGGTGTTTCGCTGGCCTTGTGGCTTGCAGAGCATGTTGCCGCTGCACGATTGGTGTTGCCCTCAGGTGCATGCGTCCCGCCCGGCAGTCATATTCCAAAGGTCTATAGAGACACCTGAGCCTTGAGAGTGTTTCATGCTTCGTGCAAAGAGAACGCATGATCTACCGCGTTCCCCGTCTACAGCCTGCTGCAATCTCCAGCCCGACTGCCCCGCGTTTGCGCGGGCAGGATGCGCTTAGAATTGCGGCGATTGAAGAAATCTCCAGAGATGCAGGATCGCGTTTTCGCGCTTTTGATCTGGACCGCGACCACGATCTGACCACGGAGCCGAAGGGCTTCTGTGGTTTGCATATGAACCGACCGCTGATCATGGGTATTCTGAATGTCACCCCCGACAGCTTTTCTGATGGCGGCAAGTTCGATGATAACGCGCTTGCGATTGAACAGGCGCTTCGTCTGGTCGAACAAGGCGCAGACATTCTTGATATAGGCGGTGAATCAACGCGCCCCGGGGCTGTCGAAGTGTCCATCGACGATGAAATCGCGCGAACCGCACCATTGATTCAGCGATTGTGTGACACGGGCCTAGAAGTTCCGATCTCAATCGACACCCGGAAAGCGCCAGTCGCTCGTGCGGCGCTTGAGGCGGGTGCCCGGATCGTGAATGATGTTTCAGCCCTGACATGGGACCGTGATATGGCCAAGGTGGTGGCGCTGGCGGGTGCGCCGCTGTGTCTGATGCATGCACAGGGCACACCGCAAACAATGCAGAAAAACCCATATTATGAAGATGTTCGCCTTGATGTCAGGGGCTGGCTGGACGATGCGATTGCCCGGGCTGAAGCCGGTGGACTTGACCGCGACTTGCTGATCGTCGATCCAGGAATTGGCTTCGGCAAGACCCTTGAGCACAATCTTGCCTTACTGAACACACTCGCCCTGTTGCATGAAACAGGCTGTGCTATCCTGTTGGGAGCTTCGCGCAAGCGGTTCATCGGAACCCTGAGCGGAGTGGAGCAGGCAGAGGCGCGTGTGGCGGGATCCGTCGCCGTGGCACTGCATGCCGCGTCGCAAGGAGCACAGATCATTCGTGTGCATGACGTGGAAGAAACAAGGCAGGCGCTTGCAGTTTGGCAGGGGCTCAACAAAGAAAAAGACGGGGTGCAGGCATGACGCGCAAACTTTTCGGCACAGACGGGGTGCGCGGAACGGCGAACAGCCATCCGATGACCGCAGAGATGGCGTTGAAGCTGGGCGCGGCCGCTGGCCGCCATTTCCGGCGTGATGGCAGCAACGGCCATCGGGTTGTCATCGGAAAGGATACGCGCCTATCCGGCTATATGATTGAAACGGCCATGACAGCAGGACTTACCAGCACGGGTATGAATGTTCTTCTGCTTGGGCCAGTGCCGACGCCTGCAGTCGGGTTCCTGACCCGCTCGATGCGTGCTGATCTTGGGATCATGATTTCTGCAAGCCACAACCCGCATCAGGATAACGGGATCAAGTTCTTTGGCCCCGACGGATTCAAGCTATCCGATGCAGATGAAAGCGCGATAGAAGAAATCCTGACCCGCGAGATCGCGCTTGCGCAACCAGCCAATATCGGGCGGGCCAAGCGGATCGAGGATGCAGGCGGACGCTATGTGGAATACGCCAAGACAACCCTCGCACGCGGAACGCAATTGAACGGGCTGCGCATTGTTCTGGATTGCGCAAATGGGGCAGCCCACCGTGTTGCGCCCCAACTCTTGTGGGAGTTGGGGGCAGATGTGATCCCGATTGGAACCGCGCCAAATGGCCTGAATATCAATCTGGACTGCGGGTCGACCTATCCTAGAAGTTGTGCAGCCAAGGTGCTGGAAACCGGGGCTGACCTTGGCATTTCGCTGGACGGTGATGCCGACCGTGTCATCCTGATTGATGAGCGCGGCCAGATCGCGGATGGCGATCAGATCATGGCACTTTTTGCCAAGCGCTGGGCAGAGGCAGGACGCCTGCGAGACGGGGTTCTTGTTGCCACTGTCATGTCCAATCTCGGGCTTGAAAACTATCTGACGGCGCAAGGCCTGAGGATGGAACGCACCTCTGTCGGCGATCGCTATGTGGTCGAACGGATGCGGCAGGGGGGATGGAACCTTGGGGGCGAACAATCTGGTCATATTGTCATGACAGATTACGCAACCACCGGCGACGGTATGATCGCGGCGCTGCAATTCCTGTCTGCAATGGTCGAAACCGGCAAGCCTGCATCAATGCTGACCCGCAGTTTCGAGCCAGTTCCGCAAATGTTGAAAAATCTGCGCTACGCTCCGGGTGTGGATCTGCTCTCGAGAACCGAAGTCCAGGCTGCCATCGAGGACGCGAAAGCGCGGTTGCTTGGGCGCGGACGGCTTCTGATCCGGAAATCCGGCACGGAACCGCTGGTCCGGGTCATGGCCGAGTGCGAGGATGAGGGGCTTTTGTCCGACGTGGTGAATGGCATAATTGCCGAAATGGAAGCGGTGG
>SKWJ01000505.1 GCA_007128995.1 Paracoccaceae bacterium | reverse complement strand
GGGTCCGCGCAAGGTGCATATTACAGACACTTCCGCACGTTTCTCGCGCCCAGAGTGACGGGGGCTTCTCGGGCAGTCCGGAATAGGCATAGCCGCTGCACAAACCAAAGGCACAAATGGCAGAGCAACCCGCCGAAAAGCTTTGCAGGGTTGACCTTGAAAGCCTCATCTGCCAGTGATGATTTCTTTTTTACTAAGAATTACCGTTGCGCGGGCCACCTGAACGGGAAGCGACAGGCAGCACAGAAAGTCACGTGATGGCAGGCTACGATCCCAGAGTTTTCTTGAAGTGGCGTCGCAAGGGAAAAAAATTCCTCAACTCGATGCTGCCTGAGATTGCCCTGCTGCCGGATGGGCTGAACCGGGCCAGAAAACGCAAGATCCACATGTTTGTGGATGCGATCCTCATTCTGGCCGCCTTTGCCGTGGCCCTGCTGCTCAACGGCGCGCCCCTTTCGCAACTGGCCGATCCTCTTTCCTGGGCAGTCGTCCTGCCCGTCGTGCCGGTATGCCTTATCACATTCAATCACTTCGGCCTTTATCGTGCCATCCTGCGCTTCATAACCGGCAATGCCATGCGCAGTGTCGTCGTCGGGGCGGTTGCCGGTGCGGCCACGATGCTTGCGATCATCGAAATCCTTGGGGGTCCGGTTTCGCCCGCTGTGGCCGTGATCCATGCCATGACAGTGCTTCTGGCGGTTGGCGGGATCCGGTTCTGGGGGCGGGCCGTTTTGCGCCGCCCCGGATTGCGGACGTCAACGCCTGTGATCATCTACGGGGCCGGAAATGCAGGACAGCAGCTTGTTGCCGCGCTTTATCTGAGCACCGAATATGTGCCGGTCGCGCTTGTTGATGATGACGCCAGATTACATGGCACCACGATCAATGGCATCCGGGTCTATTCGCCGGCTGAGCTTCGCACGCTGATCGACCATTGGCAGGTGCGTGAAGTCCTGATGGCATTGCCCAGCGTGAACCGGATGCGGCGCAGGCGCATCGTTGCGAAGCTCGAACTGCTGGGGGTCGAAGTCAAGACGATCCCCAGTATGGGCGATGTTGTCGCCGGGCGCGCGCGGTTGACCGATCTGAGATCCGTGATGCCCGAAGAATTGCTGGGCCGCGATCCTGTTCCACCGCGCAAAGCCCTGATGCAGCGCAACATTGCCGGAAAAGCTGTGCTGGTAACAGGGGCGGGCGGCTCGATCGGGTCTGAACTGTGCCGACAGATCATCGCGCAGAATCCGAAAGTTCTGATCATGCTCGATGTCTCGGAATACGCGCTCTATTCGGCGGTGACCGAGTTGCGCGATACGCTGGGCGATGATGCAGTCGATCTTGTGCCAATGCTCGGCTCGGTGCAAAACCCCCGGCGCATCCGCGCCATATTGCGGCGATTCAAGGTACAGACCGTCTATCATGCCGCCGCCTACAAGCATGTCGCCATGGTCGAGGAAAACCATATCGAAGGGCTGCACAATAATGTCTTCGGAACGCGCGTTATCGCCGAGGCTTCTGCCGAATGCGGGGTTGAGCATTTCATTCTTGTGTCAACGGACAAGACCGTTCGTCCGACCAACATCATGGGGGTCAGCAAGCGCCTTGCTGAATTGATCTGTCAGGGTCTGGCGCAGGAACATCGTGGGCAGACAGTTTTTTCAATGGTGCGCTTCGGCAATGTGCTGGGATCATCCGGTTCGGTCATTCCCAGATTCCGTGATCAGATCGAGCGTGGCGGCCCGGTCACTGTGACGCATCGTGACGTGACACGTTATTTCATGACAATCCCGGAAGCGGCCCAGCTGGTCATTCAGGCCGGAGCGATGGCGCGTGGAGGGGACGTCTTCGTGCTTGATATGGGCGAACCCGTGCGCATTCTGGATCTGGCAATATCCATGATCCGCCTGCATGGGCTGGTCCCCTACATGCTGGATGAAACCGGAAATCCCGAAGGCCCGGTAGCAGACATTCCCATTCAGATCACCGGGCTTCAGCCCGGCGAAAAACTGTTTGAGGAATTGCTGATCAGCAAGGACCCTGAAGGCACAGAGCATCCTCGAATAATGACCGCGTCGGAACTGGTCATGCCCCCGGCCGAACTCTCGCGGTTTCTGGACGAATTGCACGCCGCGTGCTTAGCCTTTGATCTGCAGGCAATCCGTCGATTGCTGCTGGCCGCGCCGCTGGGATATGCGCCCAAGGACATGGATATTCATGATCTCATGTGGCAGGAAGCGGCCGCCGCCGCCCCCAAAGTGGCCCTGAAGGACACGAAATTGCGGATCGTCAGCGACAAGAGCTAGATTTGCCCGCGACTGGCTTGCTGTCACGTCTTGGATACGTTGCATCAGGGCGTCATCCCGCGGGACAGTGAAACACGATGCCAACCATGGATTGACCCGGCAGGGTATCCGTAGGAAAAGTATGATGGCGCGTGGGGCGCGTACTGAGGGGCAGGATTTGACAGGTAGCTTGAAGAGACGACAGGTGATGTGGGGGATTGCCGCGCTGAGCCTGACAGGTTGCAGCATTCCGCGCGGTGCCCCAAGCCAGCGTGAAGTCCTTGCCCGACCCGATGCCGAGGGAGCAGATTTTGCACTTGAAATTGTCACGCGCGAGCGGTTGTCACTCTATCCTTCGTGGGGGCCACGCAATGGACAGTTGCATACCGGCTGGCCAAGCGGCGGGGCCGCACCGACCGACCAGATCCTTGCGCCGGGTGACCGGTTGTCGCTTCGGGTCTGGGACCCGGAAGAAAGCTCGCTGATCACAAGCGCGGATTCGCCCTTTGCGGATATCGCCAATGTGGTGATCAATGCATCCGGCAATGTCAGCCTGCCCTATGTCGACGAAGTGCAGGTCGCCGGGCTGACAGCAGAGCGGGCGAGGACGCGCCTGCAAGAGCGCCTGACCAGCATCATCCCCTCGGCACAGGTCCAGATGGAAGTCAGCGAGGGACGGCGCAACTCTGTCCAGATGCTGGGCGGTGTCGCAAACCCCGGCACCTATCCGCTCAATGAACAAAACCTGCCTCTGACCAGCCTGATCGCTGCCGCAGGAGGCGTCAGTTCCGCACTCAAGAACCCGCAGGTCCAGATCATTCGCGGGAATCAGGTGTTCCGCAGGCCTTGGGAGTTTGTGCTCAGCGCCCCGGCAAATGACCCGGCCCTGCGCGGCGGCGATCGGGTTCTGGTCGAAGCCGACCCGCGCAGTTTCAAGGCGCTTGGCGCGTCCCAGCGCGAAGAAGTCGTTGGCTTTGACGAGGAAGAGGTCAGTGCGCTGCGCGCCGTGTCGCTGATGGGCGGCATTTCAGATACCCGCGCAGATCCGCGCGGCATTCTGGTTCTGCGGCGCTATGACCCGCGCGACACGCTGCGCCCGGACGGCCCCCCCAATAGCCGTGTTGTCTTCAGCTTCGATCTGACGCGGGCCGATGGTCTGTTCAGTGCTGATGAGTTCCTTATCCAGCCTGATGACATTGTTCTGGCGACACAGGCACCGGCCGTTACGACACTGCGCGTCCTTGGGCTGTTCGGGGCAGCCCTCGGGTTTGGACGGGCAATCAGCAACCAGTGACACGTGCAGCGCGTATTCTGATCCTTGGGGCAAGTGGACGGCTCGGAACCATACTCCGGCGGCATTGGTCCGCCTCATCGCTTCATCCAGTCTGGCAATTCCGCAGCGCCCCCGAAACGTGGGGACCACATGGCGAGATCACGGTGTTTGACCCGCTGGACGCGCCGCCCGATATCGCGCCGGTCGATCTTGTTCTCGGACTTGCCGGGGTCGTTCCGGGCAAAGGTGATCTTGCGCTCAACACAAGACTTGCCTGCGCAGCCGTGACCTGCGCCAGCGCTCTTGGCGCAGGTCATGTCATGCTGTCGTCATCGGCGGCCGTCTATGGTGGCGCAGAAACCGCCCTGGACGAAACCACGCGCGCCCGTCCCGCCGCGCCCTACGGGCAGGCCAAACTGGATATGGAAGCGCATGCACTGGCGTTTGCGGCGCAGTCTGGCGTGAAGGCCACTGCCTTGCGCATTGGCAATGTGGCCGGGGCCGATGCGCTTCTCGGTGCGCCGGGTCATGTGCGCCGGCTGGACCAGTTCGAAAGCGGCGCCGGGCCGCTTCGGTCCTATATCGGGCCAGTCGCATTTGGCGCGGTGCTGCAAGCCCTGATCACGCAGGCCATATCTGGTGCGCCCCTGCCAGAGCAGTTGAACCTTGCGTTGCGCGGCGGCGTTGCCATGGCCGATCTTTGCACAGCAGCCGGATTCGATGTGACCTGGCACCCCGCACCGGAACACGCAGTGGAAAAAGTGGTGCTGGATGTCACGCGCCTGGGTAAGATTGTGCCGGTTCCTGATGCGGAGGCAACAGCCATTGTCGCGGATTGGCAACAGGATGACAGGATGAGGCGCGGCGCCGCATGACCCTTTCAAAACGCCTGTTTGATCTGTTTTTTGCCTGTCTCTTTGCGCCATTCGTTCTGCTGGCCCTTCTTCCGCTCAGTCTCTGGCTTTGGTTCCGTCAGGGGAGGCCGATCTTTTTTGGCAGTGAGCGCATGCATGACAGCACACAGGGCTTTACCCTGTGGAAACTGCGCAGCATGACCGTGGTCGACAGTGACAGCGGTGTCTCGGGCGGGGACAAGGCCGCGCGGGTAACGGCTGCAGGACAGGTCTTGCGCCGCACGCGGCTTGATGAACTTCCCCAGATTTTCAATATCTTGCGCGGTGACATCAGCTTCGTCGGACCGCGCCCACCGTTGCGGCAGTATGTTGTTCGGTTTCCAAAGCTTTATGCACAAGTCCTGAAATCCCGGCCGGGGTTGACCGGGCTTGCAAGCCTTGTTTTTGCCCCCCATGAAGAACGCCTGCTGTCCCGTGCTGCCAGCGCAGAGGAAACTGACCAGATCTATGCGCGGGCCTGTGTCCCCAGGAAGGCGAAGATAGACCTGATCTATCAACGGCATCAAAACCGAAAGCTTGACCTGTGGCTGATGGTGGTGACAGCTGCGCGCATGCTGGGCTTTGCGCGCGGGGGCAGGTTCCCTCGGGACATGCGTGGACTATTCTCTCGCTGAACTGCAGCGTCACTGTCCCAAGCCGACTGATATCAGCGGCAGGTTCTGGCCCTCGCGCCGTTGTCGCGATATGGCTACCCAGAGAACACATTCCGCAGCAGGTAATGAAGGGCATGTCATGCAGATAAATGGCGAACGATTCCTGAAAGATTTGCATGAGTTGCGCGGTTTCGGGGCATCGGGTATCGGGAAGGGCGTGATCCGACCTGCATATTCGCCAGCGGATATCGCAGCGCGCGAATGGCTGGCGGCCAAGATGCGCGATGCGGGGCTGAGCGTTCAGTTTGATGCCATGGGCAACCTTTGGGGGCTCGCAGAGGGCAGGTCGTTGCTGATCGGGTCACATAGCGACAGCCAGCCCGAGGGCGGCTGGCTGGACGGGGCCCTGGGTGTCGTGATGGGCCTTGAGATTGCGCGCGCTTCCCGCGAAACAGGTGGCCCCGCCGTTTCGGTTGTCAGTTTTCAGGATGAAGAGGGCAGGTTCGGGGTCACGACGGGCAGCGCCATATGGTCCGGTACCCTGACACTTGAGCGCGCGGATACACTGACCGACAGCAGCGGCACCAGCTTCGCTGACGCGCGCGCGGCCATGGCGCATCTTGCAGGTGACTTCGTCGATCCAAGGCGTTTCACAGGGTTTGTGGAATGCCATATCGAACAGGGGCCATGGCTGGACGAGGCTGGTCAGGCGATCGGCATCGTCACAGATATTGTCGGAATACGCGACATGCGCATCACCTTCGAAGGCATGCAGAATCATGCTGGCACAACCCCGATGCATCGCCGCCGCGACGCGTTTCAGGCCCTTTCTGCCTTCAACACGGCGCTGAATGACAGGCTGCGCAACGTTGTCACGCCACAGACTGTCTGGACAATCGGTCATGTCAGCCTGCATCCGGGCGCCCATTCCATCGTGCCGGGAAAGGTCGTATTCTCAATGCAGTGGCGCGACGGCGCGGCTGACCGTCTGCAGCGGATGGAAACCATAATTCGCGAAACGGCATCCGAAGTGGCCGAGGTGCGTGGGTTGCAACTGTCCTTTTCCGACATGCTCGGGTTGGAGCCCGTGTTGATGAATACCGGATTTCGCGCCGCGTTATCGGCCGCCGCGCAGACCAAAGCGCCTGATCGCTGGCGCGAGATACAGTCGGGCGCGCTGCACGATGCAGCGAATGTCTCCGCGCTCATGCCTGCGGCAATGATGTTTGTTCCCTCAATAGGCGGAATCAGCCATAGCTTTGCCGAAGATACGGATGAGGCCGACCTGTTATGCGGCCTTGAGGTTTTGGCCTGTGCCGTTCCAGAACTTGCAAAGCAAGGCGCGCAATTGCCCTGATGACGGATTTGCCGCCCTCCTGTCCGGGCGCGCGCGCAGATAGGCCACCGTCGGCCACACTTGCGTCCCGTCCGCTACAACCGCTGCGCCAGCGCCCGTCTTGCGTAGCGC
>SKWJ01000308.1 GCA_007128995.1 Paracoccaceae bacterium | reverse complement strand
GCCCTGCGAACCAGTCGACCAGCCCATGAAATTCTTCCTTGCCGGGGATACGGCGTGCCATGTTGAGTTGCCCGCCCACACTGTCATCGGCTTCAAAAAGCGTAACCGCATGGCCACATTCCTTGGCCACCAATGCGGCCATCATACCTGCCGGACCCGCACCGACAACCGCAACGGTCTTGGGTGCCGGTGTCCGCTCATAGCGCAATTCTGTCTCGTGGCAGGCGCGCGGGTTCACCAGACAGCTTGAGATCTTGCCCTGAAACGTGTGATCAAGACAGGCTTGATTGCACGCAATGCAGGGCGCGATATCCGCTGCACGTCCCGCGGCCGCCTTGGCGACGAATTCTGGATCCGCGAGGAACGGGCGTGCCATTGACACCATGTCAGCGGCCCCACCGCGAAGCAACTCTTCGGCTACTTCGGGCGTATTGATCCGGTTTGATGTGATGACAGGTATCGTAACCTTTCCCATCAGTTTGCGCGTCACCCAGGCCCAGCCGGCCCGCGGAACCGAAGTGGCGATTGTCGGCACGCGGGCTTCATGCCAGCCGATCCCGGTATTCAGAAGGGTTGCACCCGCCGCTTCAATCGCTTGAGCAAGGCGGGTGACGTCCTCAAAACTCTGCCCGCCTGGAACCAGATCGATCAGCGAGATGCGATAGATCAGGATGAAGTCTGTCCCCAGTGCTGCGCGGATCCGGCGCACCACCTCAACCGGAAGGCGCATTCGGTTCTCGTAGCTGCCGCCCCATTGATCCGTGCGCTGATTGGTGGCAGAGCACAGGAACTGGTTAATGAAATAGCCTTCCGATCCCATCACCTCGACCCCGTCATAGCCGGCTTCCTGCGCCCGTTGGGCCGCCGTGACCATGTCAGCGATCTGTTTTTCGATCCCGGTTTCATCCAGTTCACGTGGTTTGAAAGGGGAAATCGGGGATTTCAGGGGCGAGGGGGCCACGCAGTCAGGGCCATAGGCATATCGGCCGGCATGCAGGATCTGCATGGCGATCTTGCCGCCCGCCTGCTGGACGGCATGGGTTGCCTTGCGGTGGTTGTCGATGTCGGCTTGTGTGAACAGACCCGCGGCCCCGGGGAAAACGCCGCCTTCCGCGTTTGGCGCCATTCCGCCTGTGACAATCAGCGCCACACCGCCCAAGGCCCGTTGTCTGTAGTATTCCGCAACGCGTTCCCAGTCACCACGCTCTTCCAGCCCGGTATGCATGGAGCCCATCAGCACCCGGTTCCGGAGCGTGGTGAACCCCAGATCGAGGGGGGCAAGCATATGAGAGTACTGCGACATCTGGTTCTCCTCTGGCGGTCTGCGTGACTTAACCGCGGCAAGGCTGGCCTGTCACGCGCAACGCGGCGTCAATAGCCCGTCATCTCCAGATATCCGCGCCCGGAATGCGTTCCGCTGAATCGCAACGGCCCTTCCCAATAGTTGATTGACAGATCCATCCACGCATGCGGGTTAAGGGGTTCGGTGGTAATTGAGAGCGCCCCGTCTGGCCAGTCTATCTGCCAGTGTGTGGGGACATCGCGACCCTTGATGGATGTGTGTTGCAGTGGCTTGAACTGCACTGCGCCATCCGCAAGCGGGGTCGCGTCGCCTTCGGGGGTGATCCACGTACCTGCAGTAAAGATCTCGGTTCCGCGCAATTGAAACCCCATCATCCGGTGACCATCCTCGAAGCTGAGGGATACCCAGTCCCATCCGGCCTGATCGTCTGCCAGCGGCTGGCTCGACCATTCCCGATCGAGCCAGCCCTGACCCGAAACTGTGACAGGTCCGTCCGGCAGGCTGAGCACGCCGCTGACAGTATAGAACGGTTGCGAGTAATAGTGGCTTGCCTGCCCGGTCGGAGACTTGACCGAATAGCCCTCGTCGCCCTGAAATACCAGTGGTCCCTGTGCTGTAAACTCCAGCGAAAAGGCGAAGTCTTCGCCCTGTGCATGAACGTCAAGCCGGTCAAGCGCGTCTTCTTCAGGGTGCGATTGGCTGGTCATGTGCCATTCGTCGATCCATGCCTTGAACGGGTCCGTGGTGACGCCAGCCTGACCTACGCCGCCACGACCGAACCGTTCCGCGCTGAAATGCCGGGTGGCCGTTGTCAGCCCCGCATGACCCATCCAGACTTGCGGGCTGTTCCATCCATCGTCTTCATACGGGGCGAGCGCCGAGCGGAACAGTGTCCATTGAACGCCGTAATCCTGTCCATCCTGACCTGTCAGTGTCGCAGTCAGATACCACCATTCGATGCGGTATTCGGGGTGCGCGCCATGATCTTCGGGAAACTGAAGTCTGCGATCACGGCTTGGAATGGCGAAACCCTCCGCCGTGGTCCCAAGACCGGCGAAACCCTGTGCTGCGGCGGGCGAAAGCCAAAGCATCGCCATGACGACGCCCGTCAGGACCGCGATCAGCGTTCTGGCCTTGCCGTCAGCGTTCATGTGCGAAGACCCTTAGCAATTGTGCCGCCCCCCTGCGCCACAGGCGCACCGCTGGCAATGCGGCCGCAATCAGCACGGCAAGCATGGCCCAAGCGGCAAGCCGCGCCCAGTCTGCCGGAAAGACCTGCATCGGCAACCGCCATCCGAAGGCCTGGACATTGATTACCGAAAGCAGGATCTGGGCCAGTGCCAACCCGACAGGCAAGGCAAGCAGCAAGGTCAATCCTCCGAGGACCAGCGCCCGCAAGAGTTCCAACCCGGCGAGCTGCCGGACCGTAAGCCCCAAGGCCCAAAGTGGCGCGAGCTGTGCCAGACGCATGCCAGACAGGGTAACCAGCGCCGCGAAAAGCGCGATCGCAGCGACCATCAGTGTCAGAATGTTCAAGGCGCGTGTTATCACAAAAGTACGCTCGAAAATTGCCATCGAGAGCGATTTCGCCTGTGCCTGGTCGGTAATCTGCGAAGAGGGCAAGCCAAATTCGTCTTGCAGGACAGCGATCAACTCCTGCGGCGTTTCCGTGCGTACAGCAAATTGGCGGATTGGCGTTTGCGGATAGGCTGCCACGAACTGATCGAGTGTCACGACTGCCTGAGCAAGCGGGTTGCCGTAATCGGGATATGCCCCCAACACCTGCTGCGCGCCGATCTCTGGCAAGTCCAGAAAAGAAACGCCCGACTGCAAGCCGGCACGCCGATAGAGCTGTTCATTCACCAGAATGCCGTCTCCTGCAGCAAGCCTGTCCCAGACATCATCGACAGGGGAAATCAGCGGCCAATTGTCGCGAAAGGTCGCATGGTCCATCATCGCGTAAATCTGTGCCTGCTGCCCCGCAAGCTGTGCATCAATGCGCTGCATCGGCAACGCGGCCTGCGCATGGCGCGCGAGGAACACCTGCAGATCCTGCGCTTCTGCCTGACTGCGGGGGATGACATTGACCTCGGCCACCAGGCGCAGGTCCAGCCAGTCAATGAACGTCGCCCGAAAGCTGGCGACCATCGTGCCCACCCCGATATTCGCAGACAGTGCCAGCATCAGCGCCATCAGCGCAAGAGACAGGCGCGGCAAGTTCTGTCGGCTGTCCGCCCAGAACCACTGGGCGACTGGCGCGCGCGCGAAGGTGGTTGCGTGACGCAAGATCGCGGACAAGAACAATGGCACGGCGAGAGCGGCGGCCAGCAAAGTGGCGGCAAGCAATGCAAACCCCATCATCAGCCCGCTACCGAACTGGCCAAGTCCCAGAGCAAGCAGTGCCAACAGCACGGCGGCCACCGCTTGCACACGCATCCCACGGTCAGACGCGATTGCCCATGCGCGGGGTTGGGCAGGCGCCAAAAGCGGCAGGTGCCACAGCCGCCACAACGCCTGTCCCCCGGCAAGCGCCGTGCCTGCCAGTGTCATGCCCAACCCTGATGCAGCCCAAAGCGGATTGAATTGCAGGCTTCCCGGTACGGGCGCGCCGTATAGTCCGCGCAGCGTAAGCGCGACATCCGGCAGAAGAAGGGATGCCAGAACATATCCAAGCACCAGCCCCGCGCTGCCAGCCAGAACAGCAAAGACCAGCAATTCAGCCGCAAGGCACGCTGTCAGGTGGCGCAACGGCACGCCGAGGGCGCGCAAAGTGCGAAACATGACGCGCCGCTGCTCGAATGCCAGCCCAACAGCGGAATGAACGATAAAAAGGCCCACGGCGAAGGCCAAGAGACCGAAGGCGGTCAGGTTCAGATGAAAGCTGTCTGTCAGACCGGAAAGTTCCGGCGCTTCGCCGGGGGGCAGAAGGCGCATATCTGGTGCCAGCGCCTGCAGCGCCGCCCGATCTTGGGGCTGCACGTTTCCGACAGTCAGCCGGGTGATCTGCCCGGGACGTTCCAGCACGGATTGAGCCGTGCCGATATCAAGCAATATTGTGCCCATAGGTATGGCTTCAGAAGCCTGAAGTCGCAGATCGCTTGTGCCAATCTCTCGCAGTGTCTGCGGATGGGCGTAGCCCAACCCATTGAAAAATGCTTGCAGATCGGTTGCCGCAAGGGCAGGGCCAGCGCCTGCAGGGGCTGTCAACGGCTCTATCCCCAGCACAGTCACGCGCGCCTGACCGATCTCGACGCGACCTTCCAGAACTGGTGAAACCTGCCAGCCTGCGCGGCGAAACTGCACGAAATGCGCTTCGTCGATCTGTCCTCGCGGATGCTCCAGTTGCGACGTGCCACCGTCTGACAGAAGCCCCTCTGCTGTCGCATAAGCCGCGCGCGCTTCGGCATTGAGCGCCTGAACCCCGGACCAGAGCGCCGTGGCCAGTGCCAGCCCGGCAAGCAACATGACAAGTTGCACCGGGTTGCGCAGCCAGTGCGATAACAGGGCAGAGAGCGCAGACCGTGTCATGCCGACTGGCCAAGCATGCCGGCGCGCAAATGTGCGCGACGATCGCAGCGATCAGCAAGGCGCAGGGAATGCGTGACCAGCAGCAGGGCAACGCCGTCTTCGCGCGTCAGTTCCAGCATAAGGTCCAGCACTGCATCGCCGCTTGCTTCATCAAGATTTCCTGTCGGCTCATCTGCCAAAACCAGAGCTGGACATGCCGCAAGGCAGCGCCCGATGGCGACGCGCTGTTGCTGCCCACCTGACAATTGTTCCGGATAGCGATCCAGCAGATCGGACAGCCCCAACCGCTGTGCAAGCATGTCAATTCGTGCGGGGTCATGGCGTCCGGCAAGCCGTGCCTGAAACGCAAGATTGGCGCCAACCTTCAACGATGGGATCAGATTGAACTGCTGAAAGATCAGCCCGACATGCCCCCTGCGCAGTGCCGCGCGCGCCACGTCATCCGAGTGGCTGACATCTTTGCCGGCAACCCAAATCCGCCCGCTATCGGCCAGTTCCAACCCGGCGGCGATATGCAGCAGGGTGGTTTTTCCGCTTCCGCTTTCGCCTGTCAGGGCCAGCGACTCGCCTGCTTTCAGAATAAGCGACACACCCCTGAGCACCGGGACAACGCCTTCGGCGCTGTCAAAGCTCTTGCTGATCGTGTCGAGTTCAAGCGCAGACATAATCCCTCCGGCGTTATCACGGATGTAGCGCCAAGCCCTTGCAGAACCAAATTTTATCAAATCTGACACAGGGCGCACACATGCGCCGGTTTGTCGCATCCGCTGCCATAAGATCGTCGTATCACTGCAGATCTTGAAACGCGCGCTGCAGCCGTGCGACAGCCTCTTCAATCACGCTGCGTGGTGTTCCAAGATTGAACCTCAGAAAGGACTCGCCACCCGCACCGAAGCTTGGACCATGATTTGCAGCGATTTTGGCATCTCTCTCGACGCGTGCTGTAAATTCTTCAGGCGACATTCCGGTATCTGCGAAATCCACCCACGCCAGATAAGTTGCTTCCAGCGGCATGGAGCGCAAGCCGGGGATAGATGCGATCCCTTCATCAAAGAGTTTGCGGTTCGTATCGAGATAGGCGCATAGCTCGTCGATCCATGCCGCCCCGTCCACTGAATAAGCCGCCGTCACTGCGTGCAATCCGAAGGAATTGGGCGAGATACCGACTGCAGAGAGAGTGCGCGTAAATTCACCGCGCAGCCGCTTGTCCGAAATGATCACATTTCCACAATGGGTTCCAGCAAGGTTGAAGGTTTTGGACGCAGCCGTCAGCATGACCAGGCGGTCCAGACAGTCTGGCGCGGCAACAGGCATGACGCTGTGTTTTTGCCCCGGCATCACCAGATCATGGTGAATCTCGTCCGACACGAGCAAGAGATCGTGGCGCTCGCAAAAATCAGCCACTGCACGCAGTTCATCCGCGCTCCAGACTCGTCCTCCGGGGTTATGGGGTGAGCAGAGTATCAACATGCGCGCATGTGGGTCCATCTGCGCATCTGCTGCCTCGAAATCCATTTCATAGCGTCCGTTGCGGATGAGCAGCGGGCATTCAATCACACGCCGCCCTGCGGCTTCGATCGTCCGGGCGAAAGCATGGTAGACTGGCGTGAACAGGACAACACCGTCGCCCGGTTCTGTCCAAGTGTGCAGACAAAGCCCGACTGCATTGACCAGACCATGCGTTGTCGAAATGTGATCCGGG
>SKWJ01000417.1 GCA_007128995.1 Paracoccaceae bacterium | reverse complement strand
TCACCCGCCAGAATGAACAGCGGCATCGCCAGAAAGGCGAACACATCCAGCTGGCTGAAAAGGCGCTGCGGCAGAACGGCCATATAGCGGGTATTGTCGGATACGATGAATGTCAGGATCGCCGCCGCGCCGACGGCATAGGCAATGGCCGCACCAGCGATGATGGTAACCATCAGAAAACCCAGGACGAAGACGGCTTGCATATATTCAGACCCAGCATTCTCTCAAGATTTGAGCGAGTATTGCGGCAAAGAATCTATAATAAAATGAAAAGTTTTTGCGCCGACCATAGCATTAGGCTATGATATGGCGATGGATCACAGGGCGATCACCTTACAGCGGATGCAGGTTTTCTGCGCTGTTTACGAGCACGGATCGTTCAGTGCGGCGGCGCGGGCGCTGTCCATCTCGCAGCCGACGGTCAGCAAGCATCTTCGCGATCTGGAACGCGCATTGGGATTGACGTTGTTTATTCTCGAGCACGGGCGCATCACCCCCAGCACCGAAGCGGGATGGCTGTATCACCAAAGCAAATTCCTGAGCGAAGGCGTGCGCGAATTATCCAAGCGCATCGAGCGCTTTCGCGAAGGGGCCGAAAGACAGCTTTCGGTGGGCTGTGTAGGGATGTTGACCCGGCACCATCTTCCGCGCGCTGTGGCTGACATCATGGCGCAAATGCCTGATCTGAGGCTGAATCTGTGGGTCCAGACCGCAGTCGAGCAACTGGCAGCCATTCGCGCAGGACAGATTGATCTTGGAATCTGTGTTGGCATGGTGGATTGCGCCGATCTGCATGCTGTCCGTATCGGGCAGGGACAGCTGGTCATGATGGCCCCGGCAGAAGCGCCTGTCGCGTCTATGCGGCATGTAACACCGCAGGACATCATCGATCATGGGGTCGGCATTGATGTGCCCTATGATCGGCCCTTGGGGAAGCTGTTCCATACCTGGCTGGACGGGCGCGCGCCATCGCAGACAGCAGGGCGTATCGTGGCCTATTCGCTTCAGCTTATGCTGCCTTTGGCGCAGCAATTGCGGCGCTCTGTGGTGATCGACAGTTTTTCGGCCAGCGCTGTTAACGCACAGGACACGCGCCTTATTGACCTGCATCCGGAAGTAACATTCGATGTATTGGCGATTTCGGCACGCCCCCTGGACCAGCTTGGGCCAGCGCGTGACCTGACACTGGCAATGCGGCGTATCCTCGCCGATCATGGCAGCTAAGCGCGTGGCAAAGATCGTGCTGCGGCCATGCCACCAAAAACGGCTGTTTTCGGTTGATCGGAACCACGACGTGCCGGGCGCTTGTTCTTGCCGAATGCTGGCTGAGGCACATATTCGGGCGGGCATGCCACATGTCCAGATCCGAAGCACCCAATGCCCAGACGAACCTACCCAAAAGACGCCATGCAGATCGAACAGGCTGCCGATCTTGAAGAGATCGTAAAGGATAAACGCGCCGTTTGGCGCGCGACCGGGGCCAAGGCGCGCAGACGCCAGCGCCGCTACAAAGCCCTCCTTGTCCAGCAACTTGTGAAGGGCGGCGGTGATCTGGACGCGTTTGGCACAGAATGACCGGGCTGACCCAGCTGGAGTTTCGCGACCTGCATCTGCCCTGCACGATCGGTCATTATCCCGCCGGCACTCTTGCGCCGGATCTGCATCTGCTTGATCTTGCTTTGACCATTTCGGCAGAGCATGTGCTTGTCTATGCTGACGACATGGCAGGGGTCTTTGACTATGACCCGTTGTTGGAGCAGATCACGCAGATTGCCGCTGCGCAACATTATGTCACCCAGGAATATCTTCTGACCCGGATCGTGCGGGCTTGCGCGGCCTTTCCGCAGATCACGGCCCTTGATGCGCGGTTGCACAAAAGTCCTGTTCTGGGCGGCAGTGCCGGGGTCCGGATGATTTTGGGGGCAGAAGATCTCGCGATGTTGCGGGCCACTTTGAGAAAACGCACATGATCATACGCCTCAGCCAGCGAATATACGCCAGAACACCAGAGCTGCGCCGATGACCGGAAGGCTGCGTCCCACCACAAAAATCTTCCACGACCACCAGCGGGATTTTGCCCCAAGCGCGTAGACCACACGGCTGGGCGGCAGTGCCCAGCACAACAGTCCCGCACCAACCACACCAGAGACGACCACAACATTCGTACCGCCGAATTGGTCCATGAAATCCAGAAACGGCATACCTGCGACAGTCAGTTGCACAGGCGTGAAGCTGAGGGCTGAGGGCAACCCGAGCGCCAGCATCAGCGCACCGGCCGCGGCGACAGCGCGTGTGTTGGACAGGTTCAATTCTTCGGCAAAGGCCGCGATGATGACTTTCAACCCCGCAAGACAGCTGGAAAAGGCTGCCGCGAAGAACATGAAGAAAAACCCCATCGCCAGCCAGACACCACCGGTCATGTCCTCGAAGACGCGCGGCAATGTGGAAAAGGCAAGTTCAGAGCCCGCGCCGGGATCCATGCCGTGGGAAAAGACGAATGGAAAGATCATCCAGCCTGCCAGCAGCGCAATCGAGGTTTCGGTTGCCGCCACCACCAAGGCGGCGCGCGGCACATGTGCCTTGCGCGGGATATAGCTGCCATAGGTGACCAGATAGCCCTGCCCCACTGCCAAGGTGTAGAATGCCTGACCAAAGGCAAAGAACCACAGCGTCGGATTGGCCAGTGCCGAGGCTTCCCAACGCAGCATGAAATCCGCGGCCTGCGACCATCCATCGGTCGTGGATGCCACGCCGACCAGACCTGCGATCAGCAGCACAAGAACGGGCATCAGGACTTTGGAAAACCCCTCGATCGCGCGCACACCCTTCAGCAGCACGGCCGCGGCCAATACGGTGACAGCCAGGAAATACCAGATCGAGTTGTAACCAGCAGTGAAGTCGTCAAATTCCGTCAGGTTCAGACGAAACGCATCAATTGCATAGCCGAGGGTCCAGCCAGTGATCACAAGGTAATAGCTGGTGATGATGATGGTGAGCAGCACAACCAGCCAGCCATAGGCTGCACCCAGCCGTGTTGCCCCGCGATACGTGCCGACGACACTGCCTTGTGCGAGGCGACCCGCCGCGATCTCAAGCATCATTACAGGCAACGCAACAATGACCAGTGCGATCAGATAGGCGGCAATGAAGGCCCCCCCGCCGTTTTCACCGACCATGTAGGGAAATCGCCACAGGTTGCCCAGCCCCACGGCTGCGGCCGCCATTGAGAAGACAAAGGCCGGCTCCGATGACCATTGCGCGCGCGTTTCTGCTTTCTCATGCTCATGCATTCCGGGTGCTTTCTCCTCTCGTGTCAGCTTCGGTCGCGTCCTTCGACCTATGATGTCGTCCACAATCATCAACCATCCCGACACCAGGATCATCCCTCATAACCCACGTCTTCGCCCTTGGGCGGTCCGAGCACTGGCCAACTGCATGCCTGCGGCCTTGTGCGAAAAACCCCAAGATGCACGGCGCGGACCAGGTCGCAAAACCCGGAATGAGCGGGGCGAAATGTTGGCCTTTGGTGGCCCTTGATTTTTGGCCTGCAAAGCTAGACCTTTAAAGACCAAATGGTGAAGGCAGGCCGAGATCATGGCAGTGACATTGACTGTAAACGGAACGGACAAGCAAAGCCGCATGGCCCCCGAGACCCCGCTCCTGTGGGTGTTGCGAGATGAGTTTGGTCTGACCGGTACGAAATTCGGCTGTGGTGTGGCTGCGTGTGGGGCCTGCACTGTGCATATTGACGGCACGGCCGTGCGTGCCTGTCAGGTTGCAGTGGGCGATGTCTGGGGGCCGGTGACGACGATAGAGGGGCTCTCAGAGGGTGACATTCTCTCACCGTTGCAAGAGGCCTGGGTCCGCCATCAGGTGGCGCAATGCGGCTATTGCCAGTCTGGCCAGATCATGGAAGCCGCCGACCTTTTGGCTGATAACCCAGACCCCACGGACGAGGATATCGATATTGCGATGGGCGGTAACTTGTGCCGCTGTGGCACGTATTCGGCCATTCGCGCGGCCATACATGATGCCGCGCGCAGTCTGAACGAAGGGCGCGCGGGATGAGCCGGCTTGGCACGATCACGCGCCGCACGCTGCTTGTGGGCGCAGTTGCCGTGGCCGGCGGGGCGGCGTTCGGGGTCTATCAGATCCGCAAACCTGTCGCGAACCCGCTGCGCCCCGAACAGGGGGCCAGCCTGAACCCTTATGTGATCATCGATCAGCAAGGCATCAGCATTATCGTGCCGCGCGCCGAAATGGGGCAGGGTGTCCATACCACGCTGGCCGCCCTCGTGGCCGAAGAACTGGATGCCGAGTGGGAGCAGGTTCGCGTGCTACATGGCCCGCCTGCTGCCGCATATTACAATGCGGCGCTCGCGCATTCGGCGTTGCCCGTGCCCGATTACGCGATGAAGGACTGGCAGCGTCGTGTCACCGAAGGGATAGGCACGGCGACCAAGCTTCTGGGGTTGCAGGTAACAGGGGGGTCCACCTCTACGGTTGACGGGTTTACACGCATGCGCATGGCCGGAGCCTCGGCGCGAGAGGCGCTCAAGGCCGTCGGGGCAGAGCGTTTGGGCATGGATGTCGCAGCCTTGCGCACCGAAGCGGGCCGGGTCATTGCGCCCGATGGGACCGAGATCGACTACCGTGACCTGGCCGAAGCCGCGGCCACCCGCGCGGTGCCACAAGTGGCATTGCGCAACCCGGACGACTGGAAACTGCTGGGCCGGTCGTTGCCGCGCAGCGACATGCGCGCCAAGGTGACAGGGCAGGCGCAATTTTCCACCGATATCGTGCTGGAGGGTATGAAGTTTGCGACGGTGCGAATTTGCCCCTATCTCGGCGGTGGCATGGCAGGATTTGACGCCGCACCTGCGCTGATGGTGCCGGGGGTCGAGCATGTGCTTGATCTGGGCGATGGGGTGGCGGTGATCGCAACCAATACATGGGCCGCGATGCAAGGTGCAGAGGCCGTGGTCATTGACTGGACCCTGTCCCCCTTGCCCCCCACGACAGAGGCGATGTTCGACCAGATCGCGCGGGCGTTCGAAGCGCGGCCAAACTCCACCATGCGCGATCAGGGTAAACCCGACGATGTGGCCGCCACGATCGAGGCAGAATACCGGGTGCCGTTTCTGGCCCATTCCACGATGGAGCCGATGGGCGCCACGGCTGTGCTGCAAGATGGGCATCTGACGCTTTGGGTGGGCAATCAGGCCCCACGCGAACACGCAAAGGTTGCCGCTGAAGCCGCAGGAATTTCCGTTGAGAATGTCACGCTGCACACTCAGTTTCTGGGCGGCGGGTTCGGGCGGCGCGTCGAGACTGATGTGACCCGTCAGGCGGCGCGACTTGCAGCCCTTCTGCCCGAAACCCCCCTCCGGCTGACATGGTCGCGCGAAGAAGACATGCGTCATGATTTCTACCGCCCTGCCGCAATTGCGCGGATGCGCGGCGCCGTGGCGGACGGGCGCGCGGTGCTCTTTGATGCCAGAATTGCGGCGCCCTCGGTCACACGCGCAGCAATAGGGCGCATGATCGGCCGAGAGATGGGCGGGCCGGATAAGGGACATGTTGAAGGCGCGTTTGACCAACCCTACGAAATTGCGAATTACCGTGTGGCGGGGCATCTGGCGGATCTCGATGTCCCGATCGGCTTCTGGCGGGCTGTTGGCAATTCTTTCAACGGGTTTTTCCATGAAAGTTTCATCGACGAGCTGGCCAATGCCGCAGGGCGTGATCCGTTGCAATTCCGGCTCGACCATGTGAGCGTGGAAAGCACCGTGGCGGCTGGTGTGCTGAAGACTGTGCGCGACATGTCCGGTTGGGGCGCGCCGGTGCCCGAAGGGGTGGGGCGCGGGGTGGCGATGACCTGGTCATTCGGCACACCCACAGCTGTTGTGATCGATCTGGAGCGTGAGAATGGCCGGATTCGGATTGCGCGCGCCTATATGGCCTGCGATCCGGGGTTGGTGCTGGACCCTGCAATTGTGCGCTCGCAGATGGAATCGGGGCTGATTTATGGGCTGTCGGCAGCGCTGATGGGCGAGATTACCTTCACCGAGGGGCGCGCCGATCAAGGGAACTTCCCCGAATATGACGCGCTGCGCATGTTCAACGCACCGCATATCGAAGTGGCGATTGTGCAGGATAATCCGCATATGGGCGGGGTGGGAGAGCCGGGCACACCGCCCGCGATGCCAGCACTTGCCAATGCGCTCTATGCCCTGACAGGCAAGAGGGTGCGGGAACTGCCTTTGATGAAGCACGCGGATTTTCTGCTCTAGCCTGCTTTGTGATCTGGTTGCGGCAGCAAAACGAGATAGCGCGGGACCAAGGGCGCCAGCCCGCCGCGCATCGCCGGGCCGCCCCCCGGCACGGCGATCTGGTTGCCAGATATGCGGAGCTTAAACCATACGAGGCTTTGGCCGGCATAAAGTGATATAGTTGTCCGGTATCATCGCCGCCCCGCGGCCCGTCGCTGCGCTCTCGCATTGCAGCAACCTGATCGGTCAGCACTCTGGCCGAAGCCACCTGACTTATGGCGTTGTTCACGGGGCATTGGCAGAAATGACAGCCGGGCAAGCGTGACGCTGCGGGCCACTTGGCCGGGGCAGATCATTTTCTTCGCCACAGCTGACATGGGGGCAAAAACCGACG
>SKWJ01000281.1 GCA_007128995.1 Paracoccaceae bacterium | reverse complement strand
CTCCCGTATCTGCTATATTTTGCCAAACTCATCGTCATGCTTTTCATACAAGCGGCAAGCCATCAGACGCAACATCGCCTGTTCCGGTTTCTGACGCCTTTTCTCGCCAGAGAGCGCTTGAAGTGTGCCCGATCTGAAAGTTTCTGGCTTTCGCCCGGATGAAAGACCCACTAAGGCAGCAATTCATGGCCAAGTTATATTTCCACTATTCAACCATGAACGCGGGCAAATCGACTGCGCTGCTGCAAGCGGCACACAATTACCGTGAACATGGCATGGTGCCTTTTCTGCTCACGGCCGCGCTCGACAGTCGTGCAGGGTCAGGTCAGATCGCCTCTCGCATTGGCATGAGTGCCGAGGCGCAGACCTATGCGCGCGACACCGAGCTGTTTCGTGTCCTGGAAGTGCGACAAGATCTCGGGCCTCTACACTGTGTCTTTGTGGATGAAGCGCAATTCCTGACCGATACACAGGTCTGGCAATTGGCGCGTGCCGTCGATGACCTCTGTATCCCGGTCATGTGCTATGGGCTGCGGGTCGATTTTCGTGGTCGCCTTTTTCCCGGGTCTGCAGCACTCTTGGCGCTGGCCGATGAGATGCGCGAAGTCCGCACCATATGTCACTGTGGAAAGAAGGCGACAATGGTTGTGCGCTTTGATGCCAAGGGCAATGCGCTGCGGGACGGGGTGCAGGTGCAGATCGGTGGCAACGAAACCTACAGATCGCTCTGTCGCAGACATTGGCGCGCTGCGATGGGAGAGCTGAGCCCGCAAAATTCTTGAGGTCAGGATTGATTCGTCCTGAACAAGGCGAGGGTGTCGCGCAGAAATCGATCACGAATTTCCGGGCGTTCCATCAGCAGTTCGTGCAGCGCTCCGTCAAAGACGTGCAGGTTCGCTCCCGGCCAAATTGATATGCGTGCCTCGATCGCAGGTGCAGAGACAATCAACTCGCGCGTGCCAACCCCGCAATATGCAGGGACAACGGGTGAGGCGAGCTGCGAGAGCAAATCTGTTTCTTTCAGTGCCGCGACCAGCCACCGCAAACTTGGTGCCCCAAGACGCAGTTCAGGGTGCGTTTCTACCTGATGCTGCATCCAGGCGTAGGTTTCCGCATCCGCAGTCAGTTCGTTGGTATCAAACGGGTTCTCCCACAGTCTGAACTCTATGCCCGCGCCAGGTATTTCGCGTTGGTCCAACTGTCCCAGTCGCAATGCAGCCGTTACCGCACGCACCGCACGGCGTGTTGATCCTGTGAGCGGAAGACCCCACATCGGTGCGCTGAAACTGGCTGCGCGCACTTCAAATCCAGTGATCAATGCCCGAAGGGCGATGCAGCCGCCCATGGAATGCGCCAGAAGAAAGCGCGGCGCATCTGGCGCGAACGCTTTAATTGCTGCTGCGTAAGCGGCGACATCATCCTGAAACAGCCCGAAATCCGCGACATCGCCCAGCAGAGGGCGCTTGGCAAGGCGGTCAGAAAAGCCCTGACCGCGCCAGTCAATTACCGCAGCGCCATAGCCAGCCGCGACAAGGTCACGCACGACCTGCCCATATTTTTCAATCACCTCCGTGCGGCCGGGAAAAATGACGACAAGTCCCCGAGGTCCTGCCGTCCAGAGCGCGATCCGCAATCGTGTGCCATCCTCTGCATGTATCCACAGCACCTGTGCCGGTGTCGGTGCCTTGGCGATGTCTGCAAGAAATGGCGCGGACATCAGCTGAGGGCTGCGCCGAGCTTCATTGCCATGCCCATATTGCCCTCAATTTTCAGCTTGCCTGACATGAAGGCCATGGTTGGGTTCACATCACCTTCAAGAATGCCCCGAAACGTATCTGCACTGGCGATCATCGTGATGTCTGCGTCGCCGTCGCCCTCATGCGCGCCGTTTTCGTCAATCATGATGCTCCCTTCGCCCGTGATCTCGAACTTGGCTGTACCGTCAAAGCCTTCGGGAAGGCGCGCGTTCAGCGCTTCGATCGCGTGGGACATAATCTCGCTCATGGTCTGCTCCGTTTTGTGATGCCGCGTCTATGGATTCGCGCAGCGAATGCGCTACAATTCGAATTATGAGGGTAAGAAGCGCCATTCTCAATCTTGTCGTTGCGGCATTCGCCGTTTTTGCTACTGCTTCATTGGCAGAGGCCAGTGATGGCGCTGATACGCAGGAAGTTGCGCGATTGCTGGAAGAGTTGCAAGCCCCAGATCAGCAAAGCTGGCAGCGAATCGAACGGCAGATCGCGCGCCTTTGGTCGCGGTCGGGATCGGCGAGTGCCGATCTGTTGCTGCAGCGTGGTCGCGATGCGACACGCCGGGGCGATACCGAGAGCGCCATAGACCATCTTACAGCCTTGATCGACCACGCGCCCGATTTTGCAGAGGCCTATCACTCCCGTGCCACTGCATGGTTTATGGCTGGGAGATTGGGAATGGCAATTGACGATCTGCAACAGGCGCTGGTGCTCAATCCTCATCATTTCTCTGCGCTTGCGGGGCTGGGCCGCATATTCGAGGAACTGCGTGCATTCGACCGCGCCCGAAAGGCTTATGAAGCCTCTTACGCTATACATCCGCACCGTGATGACGTAAAAGCCGCGCTCGACCGGCTGGACCGCCGTCTGTCAGGGATCGAACTTTAAGTGGCGTAAGCCTGCAAGGCTGGGGAGTAGGGCAGATGAACATGCGCGCACAGTCGCGGGCTGTTGCGGTTCTAGGCCCCACGAATACGGGCAAGACCCATTATGCCATTGAGCGGATGCTGGCCCATCGGACCGGCGTGATCGGACTGCCTTTGCGGCTGCTGGCGCGCGAGGTCTATGACCGGATTCGCGCCCTTCGTGGCCCTGATTGCGTGGCGCTCGTGACCGGTGAAGAGCGTATTGTTCCTGACCGCACCCAATACTGGGTCTGCACAGTCGAAGCGATGCCACTCGAGATTGGCGCGGATTTCGTCGCCATCGACGAGATACAGCTCTGCAATGACCCCGATCGCGGCCATGTGTTCACAGATCGGCTGCTTGGGGCGCGCGGCCTTCATGAAACGATCTTCATGGGGTCAGACACGATGCGGTCTGCCATCGCGGCACTGGTGCCCGGGGTACAGTTTCAGCGCCGCGAACGGATGTCACAACTGACCTATACTGGCTCCAAGAAACTCAGCAGGATGCCGGCGCGCAGTGCGATTGTTGGTTTCAGTGTCGAAAATGTCTATGCGATCGCAGAATTGATTCGCCGCCAGAAAGGCGGATGCGCTGTTGTCATGGGCGCGCTGTCCCCGCGCACGCGCAACGCGCAGGTTGCCCTCTACCAAAATGGAGATGTGGATTACCTCGTGGCGACGGATGCCATCGGGATGGGCCTCAATCTTGACATCAAACACGTCGCATTTTCAGCGACGCGCAAATTTGACGGTCGCCGCATGCGTCCTTTGGGACCCGATGAACTGGCACAGATCGCTGGACGGGCAGGGCGGTATCAGGCAGACGGCACCTTCGGGGTCACCGGAGAGGCACGCCCCTTTCCTGATGAAGTGGCAGAGGCGATTGAGGCTCATACCTTCCTGCCGGTTCGCAAACTTCAATGGCGCAACCCGCGCCTTGACTTTGGCTTGCCAGAGCGGCTTGTTGCCTCGCTGGAGAGGCAGACGGACAATGAGTGGTTGTCGCGCGCCCGGGATGCTGATGACCTTGTTGCCCTGAAAACCCTTCTGGAATTGCCAGAGACACGCGACCGACTGCACACTCCACGCGATCTGCGACTGCTCTGGGATGTTTGCCGAATTCCAGATTTTCGAGGGATTTCTGCTGCCGAGCATGCAGGGCTCCTTGGGCAGATCTTCGATTTCCTGCAGGGGAGGGGGCGGATCGATCCTGAATGGCTGGCGCGCAATATCAGCCGCATTGACAGAATCGATGGGGATATCGACGCGCTCTCGAAACGCTTGGCCTATATCCGCACATGGACATATATTGCGCAACGAAAAGGCTGGTTGGATGACGAAAATCATTGGCGCGGAGAAACACGCGCTGTAGAAGACCGCTTGTCGGACGCACTTCACGCGCGTTTGACGCAAAGATTTGTTGACCGGCGTACAAGTGTGCTGTTGCGCCGGTTGAAGCAGAAGGAGAGCCTTGTGGCTGAGGTGAACGACAAAGGCGAAGTGACGGTCGAGGGCGAATTGATCGGACGCCTCGAAGGGTTCCGCTTCCGGCAGGACAAGACAGCCAGCGCGGATGAGGCCAAGACGCTGAGACAGGCCTCTCTGGCTGCGCTGACGCCACTCTTTCATTTGCGGGCAGACACATTTTACAATGCCGCAGATACAGAGTTCGACTTTACAGAGCAGGGCGGGCTGATGTGGGGAAACTCGGCCGTCGGCAAGCTGGTCCGGGGAGATGATCCTCTGCGACCAAAGGTACAGGCATTTGTTGATGACGAAGCAGGCCCGGACGTGGCGGACAAGGTGCGTCGCCGCCTTCAGCATTTCATCGACCGCAAGATCGCGAGCCTTTTCGAACCGCTGATGAATATGTCGCGTGACGAAACGCTGAGTGGCCTGGCGCGCGGGGTCGCATTTCAGTTGGTCGAGGCGCTGGGGGTCATAGCGCGCGATCGGATCGCGGCAGACGTGAAGGCGCTGGATCAGGATGCACGCGGTATGTTGCGCAAACATGGTGTGCGCTTTGGCCAGTACACAGTGTTTTTGCCAATCTTGCTGAAACCAGCCCCCACGCGTCTGCGCCTTGTCCTGCAATCCTTGGCGGAAGGGCTGGAGGAGTTTCCTGAAAGCCCGCCGCCTGGCCTTGTGACGATTCCCAATATCGCGGACGTGCCGAAAGCCCATTATCTGATGGCAGGATACATGCCATCCGGGGCCCGAGCGATACGCATAGACATGCTGGAACGTCTGGCAGATCTGTTGCGCCCCTGTGACAGTCGCATCGGTTTTGAAGCAAACCCGGACATGCTGTCCATCACTGGGACAACGCTGGAACAGTTCGCGGACCTGATGGAAGGACTGGGCTATAAGGCTGAGAAGAAAGAGCGCCCTAAAGCAAAGCCTGCTGCTGAACCAACGGAACCGAAAATAGATGTGGAAGCCGCGGAAGGTGTTCCTCCGGACGATACAAAGATCGAGGAAACCGCTGACGGACAGGCATTGATAGCTGAGGCCGAAATTGATGGCAGCGAACCGTCGGATGATAGTGCCGCCATTGGTGCGGCCCCCAACATAGACGCCCCAGAATTGCTGGAAGTCTTTTACACGTTTACCTGGGAGCCGCGTCCCCGTCGTGCGTTCCGTCAAGACCGCAAGCCCGGAGATGGCAATTCGCAGACCGAAAACCCACAAGAAAAACGTCGCAAGGCTGGCAGGCCGAAATCCGACCGCCAACAGTCTGGCAAACCAAAAGGCCGAAAGCCGGACCAAAAGCGCGACCCGAGTGCGGCACCTGCGCCCAACCGGAAATCCGATCGAATCGATCCTGACAATCCCTTCGCCGCTGCCTTGATGGGACTCAAGCTTAAGGAATGAGACGTGACCGAGAAGCGCCAGACGCTTCGGCTTGATAAATGGTTGTGGCAGGCGAGGTTCGTCAAATCCCGTGCACTTGCGGTGAAACTGGTTGAAGGGGCAGGAGTGCGGGTCAATGGAAACCGGATTGTTAAACCTGGATATGGCGTTTCGGAAGGCTGTGTCCTGACATTCGCGCTGGGTGAGCGGGTCATTGTTCTGCGCATTCTCGCCTTGGGCCAAAGGCGCGGCCCAGCTCCGGAAGCGCGGATGCTTTATGAAGACTTGTCGCCACCACTCGCTCCGGTGGATATCTCACGCCCGGAACCGCTATCTGGTGGCCGCCCCGAGAAGCGGGCGCGCCGCCGTTTTGCCGCAGCACGGTCACAGACGCTTGATTGATTGTAGACGCTGGATTATGTCCCCTGCGACACGCGCGCGCCTGCGTCGCCCCCAAAGATCAAGGATGCCTTCATGACCTATGTTGTGATCGACAACTGCATAGCCTGCAAATATACCGATTGCGTCGAGGTATGCCCCGTCGACTGTTTTTACGAGGGCGAAAACATGCTCGTCATTCATCCGGATGAATGCATTGATTGCGGTGTCTGTGAACCTGAATGTCCCGCAGACGCGATCCGTCCAGACACCGAACCGGATATGGAGCCCTGGGTCGAGTTCAACCGCAAATATTCGATCAAATGGCCAGTGATCATTACAAAGAAAGATCCGCTGCCCGAGGCGACAGAGCGCGACGGAGAAACCGGCAAGCTGGAGAAGTATTTTTCTGAAAGTCCGGGTGAAGGTGGCTAAATAAACGCAGCTGATCGCGCGTCTGTGTCGTATTCCTGTCACCAACACGCTTTGATTCGCGCCGGTTTTGTGCTATAGAATCAAAAATCGAATATAACAGTCCCAGATCGGCAGTTGTGCCAGCTGCCGTTTTTTTTGTCTGATAGGTGACAAGTTACGCAGGATGCGAATGTCCTGCCGTGGCTTTTTTGCTTTGAAAGCGGGACCAGAAGGGAAAATGCGAATGTCGAAAGTGAAGAAGTCCGAGTTTCGTCCCAACGAATATGTAGTCTATCCTGCCCATGGTGTTGGCCAGATAATTTCAATTGAAGAGCAGGAAATCGCTGGGCTGAAACTGGAACT
>SKWJ01000312.1 GCA_007128995.1 Paracoccaceae bacterium | reverse complement strand
CGCTTCTTCCAGCGCACGAATCTGGCGGCTGACAGCTGACTGGGACAGTTGCAGGACGTCTCCCGCATGGGTCAGACTGCCTGCATCGGCGACCGCATGAAATATTCTGAGTTTGTCCCAGTCCATCACGCAACTTCCAAAAGGTTTGTTTCCGCAACCATTGTGACTCTGTTCTAGGCGCTTTTGGGCAATCACAAAAGCGCTTATCGCGAAATTTGCGCTTTGTAGGTCAGAAATATTGACCTAAGATCGTTTCACGCGCAACAATGCCTCGGGAGGTGCAGAAAATGCGTCAGGAGATTTCGCTCAAGGACCGGTTCGATATAGAGAAGCCGTCGGTGCTGCTGAATGGCACCCAGGCGCTGGTGCGGCTTATGCTTGCACAGGCGGCACGCGACAAGGCGGCAGGGCTGAACACGGCGGGCTATGTCACTGGCTATCGAGGCTCTCCTCTCGGGGCGGTAGATCAACAGATGAACCGCGCACGGCCCCTGCTGGACGCCGCTCAGATCCGGTTTCAGGAAGGCTTGAACGAGGATCTGGCGGCGACGGCACTCTGGGGAAGCCAGCAGGCAGAGTTGCGCGGAGAAGGCCGTTTCGACGGGGTTTTCGGACTGTGGTATGGCAAAGGACCGGGTGTTGATCGCACAGGCGATGTGTTCCGCCATGCGAATATGGCGGGAACCGCGCCGCATGGCGGCGTTCTGGTCGCGATGGGGGATGACCATACAGGCGAATCTTCGACTGTGCTGCACCAATCGGACTGGGCGATGGTAGACGCCTATATCCCTGTCCTCTCTCCGGCTGGTGTGCAGGAACTGCTGGATTTCGGCCATTACGGCTATGCGCTCTCGCGCTTTGCGGGGGTTTGGGTCGGGCTCAAGACGATGAAGGAAAATGTCGAGGCCACGGCGGTGGTCGACGGCAACCCGCATCGCATGCAGTTCGTGATGCCAGATTTCGCCATGCCCGAAGGCGGGCTGAACATCCGTCTGATCGACACCCCGGTGGCGCAGGAAGCGCGGATGATCGATCACAAGCGCTTTGCGGCAGAAGCGTTTTCCCGTGCCAACCGTATGGACCGGCGGATCTGGGGCAAACCCGGTGCCAAGATCGGCTTTGTCGCAGCGGGCAAGAACTGGCTGGATCTCGTGCATGCGCTGGGCCTTTTGGGGATTGGCCCCGAAGACGCCGAAAGGCTGGGGATCACGACCTACAAGGTCGGGCAGACTTTTCCACTGGATATGGAAAGCTTCCATGATTGGGCCGAAGGGCTGGAACTGATCGTCGTTGTGGAAGAAAAGCGCAAGCTGATCGAGGTACAGGTCAAGGAAGCAATCTTTGATGATCGCCGTGGACGCCGTGTCTATGGCTGGCACAAGGGCGACACATGGGAAAACGGACGCAGGCTGGAACTCTTCCCGACACGCTACGCACTCGATCCGATCATGATTGCCGAAAAACTGGGTGAGATACTGATCGAGGAAGGGCGCGGAACGGATCGGATCAGGGGCGGTCTTGCCATGCTGGCGGATGCGCGCCGTGCCGACAATGCACAGGATCTGGCCGCAAGATTGCCCTATTACTGTTCAGGCTGCCCGCATAACACCAGCACCCGTGTTCCCGAAGGCCACCGCGCCTATGCAGGTATTGGCTGCCATTACATGGTGCAATGGATGGACCGTCAAACCGTCGGTTTCACCCATATGGGCGGCGAAGGTGCGAACTGGATCGGCGAAGCCCCCTTCTCGACCCGTGACCACGTCTTCCAGAACATCGGCGACGGGACTTACAACCATTCTGGTGTGCAGGCCATCCGCGCGGCCCTCGCTGCTGGCACGAATATCACCTACAAGATCCTGTATAACGACGCCGTCGCGATGACAGGCGGACAGAAAAACGAAGGTGGACTTTCACCTTCACAGATCGCCCATGAACTGACCTCAATGGGTGTCGGCAAGATCGAAGTCGTTTTTGACGAGAAAGAAGAACCCGAGCGCGCAGATTTTCCGCGCACTGTCGGCTGGCATCCCCGCGCCGCACTCGACAGCGTGCAGAGAGCGTGTGCAAGCACAAAGGGCGTCTCGGCGATCATTTATGTCCAGACATGCGCAGCAGAGAAACGCCGCCGCCGCAAGCGCGGCGAGTTTCCTGACCCCGACACGCGCGTCTTCATCAATACTGACATTTGCGAAGGCTGTGGCGATTGCGGGGTTCAGTCGAACTGTGTCTCGATCGTGCCGGTCGAAACCGAACTCGGCCGCAAGCGCGCCATCGATCAGTCAAGTTGCAACAAGGACTATTCGTGCCTGAAGGGGTTCTGCCCGTCATTTGTCACGCTGGAAGGTGCCAAGGTCAGGAAATCCGCAACCCAGACTGTCGAGCTACCCGACATGCCAGCGCCCGAGCTGCCGCAGATCGAGGGGACGCATAATATCGTCATTACAGGCGTCGGCGGCACCGGTGTTGTGACCGTTGGCGCCATTCTCGCACAGGCCGCGCAGCTGGATGGCAAGGGCGCCGGCATGATCGAGATGGCGGGCCTCGCGCAGAAAGGCGGAGCAGTCCATATTCACTGCCGCATCGCCAATGCACCCGAAGATATCAGCGCGATCCGCGTCGCAGTCGGTGAGGCGCACTGTGTCATCGGGGGAGATCTGGTTGTCACCGCCGGCGCAAAGACCCTCGGGCTGATGCGCAAAGGCCAGACCGGGGCCGCAGTGAACAGTCATGAAATCATCACAGGCGATTTCACACGCAACACGGAATTCCGCATCCCGTCAGAGGATCTGAAAATCGCATTGCAGGCACGGCTGGGCGATAGCCTGCACCTGTTCAATTATTCTGCGCTGGCCCGGCATGTACTGGGCGACAGCATCTATTCCAACATGATCGCACTGGGTACGGCCTGGCAGATGGGCCTTGTCCCGCTGAGTGAAGACGCGATTCAGCAGGCGATCCGGTTGAACGGAGCAGCCGTTGACGGCAATAGCCGCGCGTTTGCGCTGGGGCGCTGGGCAGCGCTGGACCCGGCAGCCGCTGAAAAGATCCTCAAGGACACAGTCGTCGCGAAACCCAGGACACTGGAAGAGATGATCGCCTATCGCGAAGCGCATCTTGTTGCGTATCAGTCGCGTCGTCTGGCGCGAAAATACCGCAAGCTGGTAGATCAGGTGACAGATCCCGAGCTTCGCGCAGCGGTCTCAAAAAGCTATCACAAGCTTCTTGCCTATAAGGATGAATATGAGGTCGCGCGCCTGCATTTGCAGACATTGGACAAGGCCCGTGCAGAATTCGACGGAGATTTCACACCACGCTTTCACCTTGCGCCACCGCTGATTTCGCGCATCGGTCCGGATGGCCGCCCTGCCAAGCGCAGTTTCGGTCCAGGAATGTTGCGGGGGTTCCGCATGCTTGCGGCACTGCGAAGATTGCGCGGCACCCCGCTGGATGTTTTTGGCTATACCGCAGAGCGCCGCATGGAACGTCAGTTGATCCGGGACTATGAAAACCTGATCCCACGGCTTATCGCTCTGCCGCTGGCGAAACGCGCCATCGCTGTCGAACTTGCCGAATTGCCGCTGACGATCCGCGGTTTCGGCCCTGTGAAACACCGCAACGCGGACAGTGCAACTCGACGGCGTGCCGAATTGCTTGCACAGCTTGAACGCGGGGATGAAACAGCAACCTTGGCAGCCGAATAAGGCAGACCGCCACGAATATGACACAAGCCAGTTGTGGCGGAGTGCACGAACAATCTGCTATTGCGATAATGAGTGCGGCGAACGGGTCAGTGACGCTAAGGGGCGCGCGTGCGCTGGACCCGGCTTGGCGGCGGTTCATCGCACAGACCACCCGGCGCGCGGGCACAATAGTTGTGCCGATCTGGTCTGATGGCGCGAAAGCGCGCAATATGCAGCGATCAAGCCATCTGAACACGACCTTGCGCATGGCGCTGCTGATCCGCGAGTTCAAGACTCGCGTCAACCGCCCTGTGCGCCTTGGCATTGGCGTACCCATCAACTCCGAGATCCCACTATTTTGGCACCCCGAAAGAAATGATGGATTTCCTGGGCGCCGCGACTTATGGAATGGCGGACAGCCCCGTGGATGCAACACAGACCGGATATGAATTCGAAGGGGCGTATCGGCACTGAGGCAGGGACAGGATGGCAGTTGGCGTATTTGATTCGGGGTTGGGCGGCCTGACCGTCCTGGGCGCGCTGACCAAGCGGCTTCCCGATGTTCCCTTTGTCTATCTGGGCGACAACGCGCATACACCTTATGGCGTGCGTGATCCCGAAGACATCTTCTACCTGACCTGCGCAGGGGTCGAGCGACTCTGGCAGGAAGGCTGTGATCTGGTCATTCTCGCGTGCAACACGGCCTCTGCGGCTGCGCTGAAACGGATGCAGGAAACATGGATACCTGCGGACAAGCGGGTTCTGGGCGTTTTCGTGCCTCTGATCGAATCTTTGACCGAGCGCCAATGGGGGGATAGCTCGCCGCCGCGCGAAGTCGCGGTGAAACATGTCGCGCTCTTTGCGACACCGGCGACAGTTTCCAGCCGCGCGTTTCAGCGCGAACTTGCCTTCCGTGCGATCGGCGTCGATGTTGAGGCACAACCCTGTGCGGGTGTGGTCGATGCCATTGAACAAGGAGACATGCAACTGGCCGAAGCACTGGTCCATTCCCATGTCGAGGCGCTGTTGCGGCGGATGCCACGTCCGGAAGCAGCGGTCCTGGGCTGCACACATTATCCGTTGGTCGAACACGCCTTCCGCGAAGCACTGGGACCGAAGGTCGATGTCTATTCGCAACCTGACCTGGTGGCTGCAAGCCTTGATGATTACCTCGCCCGGCGCCCGGAAATGCTGGGCGCGGGTCGCGCCTCTGCCTTTCTGACCACGGGCGAGCCGGTCAATGTTTCGCGCAAGGCCACACAGTTTTTGCGACGACAGATTGTGTTCAGGGCGGCTTAGTCACAGCGCCATGACAGCCCCTGCCCGCTGTGGACGGCAATCCCTCCGCGCTATACAGGCGGACCGGCTGCCAAACTCTCGCATTTCCATCCCGCCCCTGCCGGTTCAGGGACGACACATCAAGTGGACAATGGGCAAGACAAAGACACTAAGAAGGACCATATCATGACCAAATCCATCGCCATTCTGGGCGCTTCCGGCTATACTGGCGCCGAGTTGGTAAGGCTGATCGCGACCCACCCCGACTTGCGGATCAGAGCCCTGACCGGCGAGCGCAAGGCAGGCCACCCAATGGCACAGGTGTTTCCTTTCCTGCGTCATCTCGATCTGCCGGACCTGTGCCGTATCGAGGATGTGGATTTCTCGGGGATTGATCTGGCCTTCTGCGCTTTGCCGCATGCAACGTCTCAGGCCGTGATCAAGGAACTGCCGCCGCATTTGCGGATTGTTGATCTCTCTGCTGACTTTCGGCTGCGCGATCCGGCAGCCTATGAAAAATGGTATGGCAAACCGCACGCCGCCCCCGAGCTTCAGCGCGAAGCGGTCTATGGGCTGACGGAATTCTACCGCGATGAGATCCGCGCCGCGCGGCTGGTTGCCGGCACAGGCTGCAACGCGGCGACAGGGCAATACATATTGCGTCCCCTTATCGCGGCGGGTGTGATTGATCTTGACAGGATCATACTTGACCTCAAATGCGGGGTCAGCGGGGCCGGGCGCGCCCTGAAGGAGACTCTGCTGCATGCAGAACTGTCCGAGGGCACCCATGCTTATGCCGCTGGTGGAACCCACCGGCATCTGGGAGAGTTTGATCAGGAGTTTTCAGCCCTTGCCGGGCGGGACGTTCAGATCCAGTTCACGCCGCATCTGGTGCCGATGAATCGCGGTATTCTGGCGACAGCCTGGCTTGATGGGGATGCACGGCAAATTCACGAAGTTTTGCAGACACGTTATTGCGCTGAATCAATGATTTGCGTGCTACCTTTTGGCACACTCCCCTCAACACATGATGTGCGCGGCTCCAATTATGTGCATATCGGTGTCGCAGGGGATCGCATTGCGGGCCGCGCACAGGTGATTGGTGTACTCGACAACCTTTGCAAAGGCTCCAGTGGGCAGGCCATTCAGAATGCGAACCTGATGCTGGGACTGAACGAGACGACGGGATTGATGGCAGCGCCACTTTTCCCTTGATAATGAGGATAAAATGAAAAGCCTAAAGAAAACCCGCCGCATCCAGATCATCTCCGTGGCTGCAGTCGCTTTGGCGTTGTCAACGGCGCTGATCGGCTATGCGATGCGTGACGGGATCAATTTCTTTCGGTCACCTTCTCAGGTTCTTGCAGAGCCCCCCCTGCCCAATGAAGTGTTCCGGATCGGGGGACTGGTCGAACCCGGCTCGATCATCCGCGGTCAGTCGGACACGGTCATCTTTCGCGTGACGGATGGTCCCGGTTCCGTTGAGGTGCATTACCGTGGCATTCTGCCTGACCTGTTCTCCGAGAATGAGGGCATGGTTGGTACCGGTCGCTTTGTCGACGGTGTATTTCAAGCCAGCGAGATCCTTGCCAAGCATGACGAAACCTACATGCCGCGCGAGGTGATGGAAGCTTTGCGTGCACAAGGCGAATGGCGGGGACCAGACCCCCAGAGCCTGCCTGAACCGCAGGGTTAACGCCCTCTTTCCAACGCGAGGGCCAGG
>SKWJ01000439.1 GCA_007128995.1 Paracoccaceae bacterium | reverse complement strand
GTTTCCAAAGCCTATGCAATGACCGGATGGCGGATCGGCTATGCCGCAGGCCCGGAGGCGCTGATAAAGGCGATGGGGAAAGTTCAGTCACAGTCGACATCGAACCCATGCTCTGTCAGCCAATGGGCTGCTGTCGAGGCTCTGAATGGCCCACAGGACTACATTGCGGAAAACAACGCGACCTTCCAGCGCCGCCGGGATCTGGTTGTCAGCATGCTCAACGCTGCATCGGGTATCGAATGTCCGGTCCCGGAAGGTGCGTTCTATGTCTACCCTTCGATCAAAGGCTGCATTGGCAAGACATCTGCGGCTGGGGCGAAGATTTCAAATGACGAGGATTTCGCCACCGCCTTGCTGGAAGAAAAAGGCGTTGCCGTCGTGTTCGGCGCCGCGTTCGGGACATCGCCTTGCTTCCGGGTCAGCTATGCGACATCAGATGCCGCGCTCAAGGAAGCCTGCACGCGGATTCAGGAATTCTGCGCAGGACTGACGTAAAAATGAGAAAAGAGAGCGCGATGCGCTCTCTTTTTTCGGCGTGGGTCACCGGATCTTCAGTGTTGCCAGCCCTATCAGCGCAAGCACAAGGGCGATAATCCAGAAGCGGATAACGATCTGAGGTTCTGCCCAGCCCTTCTTCTCGAAATGGTGGTGGATCGGTGCCATCAGGAAGACGCGTTTGCCTGTTCGCTTGAAATATAGCACCTGGATTATAACAGAGAGCGTCTCGACCACGAAAATTCCGCCCACGATCCCCAGGACGATTTCGTGTTTGATCACGACCGCGATTGCGCCCAGGGCACCGCCCAGCGCAAGCGAACCGGTATCCCCCATAAAGACCGCTGCAGGAGGGGCGTTGTACCACAGGAAACCAAGCCCCCCACCACAGAGCGCCGCAACGAATATCAACAACTCACCCGCGCCCGGAACATAATGGACATCCAGATATGAAGTGAAATCGACGCGCCCGACGGCATAGGCGATCACCCCCAAAGTGCCCGCCGCAATCATCACCGGCATGATTGCAAGCCCATCCAGACCATCCGTCAGATTGACAGAATTCGCTGCACCCAAGATAATGAAAGCGGCGAACGGGATGAAGAACCAGCCGAGGTTGATCAGCACTTCCTTGAACACCGGAACCGCAAGCTGACCTTGCAGGTCCTGCGGATGCATATACATCGCCGCAAGCCCGGCCGCGAGCCCGATGACAGCGCCGATGGCAAGTCGTATCCGACCCGGAACGCCTTTGACATTTCCACGCGAAACTTTGGCGATATCATCGGCGAAGCCAATCAGACCGAACCCCACGGTCACCGCCAGCACGATCCAGACATAGCCATTGTCCAGCCGCGCCCAGAGCAAAGTCGCCAGTGTCAGCGCCGACAGGATAAGCAATCCGCCCATTGTCGGCGTACCGGTCTTGGTCAGCAGATGACTCTCGGGTCCGTCCTCGCGGATCGGCTGACCATTGGTCTGGCGACGTCTGAGCATGTTGATCAGTGGTTTGCCAAATATGAACCCGAAGACCAGAGCAGTCAGAAATGCGGCCCCAGCCCGAAACGTGATGTAGCGGAACAGGTTGAAGCCGGGAATTGTATCTGCAAACTCGGTCAGCCAGAACAACATGCCTTAATTTCCTTCGCTTGTTCGCGGCGCAGGCGCGAGATTGCGTAAACCGTCCACGACCCGAGAGACGAGGCTTGATTTTGACCCCTTCACAAGAACGATATCTCCCGGAGAGGCAAGCCGATGCGCGATTTCTGCCAGATCATCGGCATTGCTCGCAACACGCCCACGCTGGCGTTCGGGCAGCTTGTCATAAAGTGCGGCCATACGCGGCCCGACGCAATGCACCAGATCAACATGGGCGAGGGCCGGATAAGTGGCGACCGCTTCATGCATATCAATTTCGTCTGGCCCCAATTCCAGCATATCCCCAAGAATTGCAATTCGGCGGCCCGGCCGCCCGGATTGCCCCTGCCCCCGTGGAAGCTGCGCCAGCATCTCCAGCGCAGCTTGCAGCGATGTCGGATTGGCGTTGAACGCATCGTCAATCAAGGTGAAGCTCAGGTTTTCGACAGTATCCAGCAAAATGGTTTCCCGCGCCCCACGGCCCGCCGGAGGATGCCAGCGGCCCAGCGCCATGGACGCGCGCACCACATCAAGACCCAGCGCACGCGCTGCCGCCAGACAGCCGAGCGCATTTGCGCCGAAATGCGCGCCGGCATGCGCAAGCCGCACGGCGACCAGATCCTCACCCAACTGCGCCCGCATAACCAACGCGGCTTCGGTCTGGTTCATATCATGAAGCCGCGCCGCACCCCCCGTTTTGCCAAAGCTCCAAAGCTGCGCGTCTGCGGCACGCGCTGCCTGTTCCAGAATCGGACTGCTGGGCAGATCACATGGAAAAACCGCATGAGATTCTGGCTCCAGTCCTTTGAATATGCTGGCTTTTTCATGCGCGATCCCGTCGATATTCTCGAAGGCCTCTAGGTGCGCGGCAGCAATCGTTGTGATCATCGCAACATGGGGCCGTGTCAGTCGCGCAAGAGGTTCAATTTCGCCGGGGTGATTCATGCCGATCTCGACCACCGCAAACGCGGCCTCAGGGTCGAGGCAGGCAAGTGTTATCGGCACACCCCAGTGATTGTTGAAACTTGCCGGAGAGGCATGCGTTTCGCCAAACGCCGAGAGCATTTCGCGCAGCATTTCCTTGGTCGAGGTCTTGCCAACAGACCCGGTTACAGCGACCACACGCGCCTTTGTCCGCGCTCGGCCAGCAGCACCCAGCGCCGTCAATCCGGCAAGGACATCCGGCACGACAAGCAGCGGTGCATCTTCAGGCAGGGTCTCTGGCCGGTGCGAGACCATGGCGGCCACGGCGCCCTTTTCCAGGGCTTGGCCCACGAAGTCATGACCGTCGCGCGCGACTGTGAGCGCAACAAACAAATCGCCAGGCTGCAAACTCCGCGTATCGATGGATATGCCACTGGCGCACCATGCACCAAAGGCCTGTCCGCCCGTTGCGTCTGCGGCGTCTTGTGCACTCCAGAGTGTCATGCGCGCGCCTCCAGAGCCGCGATTGCGACCGAGGCCTGCTCGACATCATCGAAGGGGTAAACCGTTTCGCCGACGATCTGACCTGTTTCATGCCCCTTGCCCGCGATCAGCAAGGCATCACCCGGACCCAGTGCATCCACCCCACGCAGAATGGCTTCGGCACGATCACCGACTTCTGTCGCTTCCGGGCAATTTTGCAGGATTGCCGCGCGGATATCAGCGGGGTCTTCGGATCTGGGATTGTCATCTGTTACATAAACAATATCGGCATTCTCTGCGGCAGCCTTGCCCATCAGGGGACGCTTTGTGCGGTCGCGGTCCCCACCTGCGCCGAAGACCACCACCAGACGCCCCATGACATGGGGGCGCAACGCCTTCAGCGCAACGTCCAGCGCGGCAGGGGTATGGGCATAATCCACAAAGACAGGCGCACCATTGGCCCGTGTGCCCGCAAGCTGCATCCGCCCGCGCACCCCCTCAATCTGTGCCAGATGCCGCGCGATCTCTGCCATCTCAGCGCCACAGGCAAGAATCAGCCCGATTGCCGCAAGCACATTCTCGGCCTGAAACCCTCCGATCAGAGGCAGACGTTCCTGATATATCTGTCCAGCATAGGAGAAGCGCAGGATCTGGCCCGCTGACTCGAATCGCTGGTTGAGGATTCGCAAATCTGCGTCTTCGTTTGCCCCGATGGTCAGACAGCCCTGGCCATGCGCTTCTGCGATTGCAAGGATCTGAGCGCCATATGGATCATCTGTGTTGATGACCGCGACACCATCGGCGGGCAGCACACGGTCGAAAAGTTGCGCCTTGGCCGCCAGATAATTTTCCATCGTGAGATGATAATCCAGATGGTCCTGTGTAAGATTGGTGAAGGCCGCGGCGCGCAACCGCACACCGTCCAGCCGACGCTGCTCCAACCCGTGCGACGAAGCCTCCATTGCCGCATGTGTGACACCCGCCCGCGCCATTTCTGACAACAGGCGGTGCAACTGGATAGGGTCAGGGGTCGTATGCGATGACGCAGAAGAAAAGGCGCCTTCGATCCCTGTTGTCCCGATATTCGCTGCAACATGGCCAAGCGCGGTCCAGATCTGGCGAGTGAAACTTGCGACCGAGGTCTTGCCATTGGTCCCGGTGACCGCCACCATCGTTTCAGGCTGCACCCCGAACCAGAGCGCTGCGGCACCCGCAAGGGCCCCGCGAGGGTCTTCGGCCAGCACAATCGCCACATCAGCACCCTCAAGCACATCAGCGGCGATCTCTGCACCAGCGCGATCAGTCAGTATCGCAGCAGCCCCCATGCGCAACGCATAGCGGATGAATTCAGCCCCATGCACCCGGCTTCCGGGAAGCGCCGCAAACAGTGCCCCATCCCGCACGGCACGGCTGTCGATGGCAAGGCCAGTGATACGCACATTGCCGCCACGGCTGGCGTTCAGTCCGAGCGCGGAAAGCAGACGGGGGGGCAGATCGGACACGGGCGAAGTTCCCTGATCATTGGCATGGGGATTGCGCCTGTTACCCCAGTTTTGAAGCCCTGTTCAATGGCTCTGTCGTCATTGCGACATTCCAAGCGCTGCATTTGCGACATTCACGCTGATCGGGCGCAGGCCCAGCAAAGGGGCAACGCGCCGTGTGATCTCGGCCGATACCGGCACTGCAGTCCAGCCTGCCGTACGGCGCGGCTCTGGCCCCGTGGTATCGACAGGTTCATCCAGCGTCACCACCAGGACAAACCGGGGATCATGTGACGGGAAAACACTCGCAAATGTTGCAAGAACGGCGTCCTTCTTGTAGCCGCCACCGCGCGGATTGGGTTTGTCAGCAGACCCCGTCTTGCCACCGACCGGATATCCCTGAATCCGCGCGAAAGAAGCTGTCCCCTCCTGCACGACCTGATGAAGCATCCGTCTCTTCTGCCGTGATGTGCGCTCTGAGATAATCTGCGGGCCAAGCTGTGCCCTGTTCTGCTTGACCAGGGTCGGGGAAACCTTGCGTCCTCCGTTGACCAGCGTTGCATATCCCGCAGCAAGCGCCAGAGGACTTGTCGAAAGACCGTGGCCGTATGAAATGGTCAACACCGACAGATCGGACCAACGCTCTGGCAGCAAGGGCCGCGCCCGCGATGCTTCGGAAAGCTCCAGCGGCATTGGCTCCAGAAATCCGAATTGCTGCAGAAAGGCCTGTTGCCGCTCTGCGCCGATCGGCTGCATGATTCGCGCGGTCCCGATATTCGAGGATTTGACCATCACATCCGTGACGGAAAGTTGCGGTCCGTAATTTCGGAAGTCGCGAATCCGAAACCGACCCCAGGTCAGCGGACCGCGGGTATCGATCATCGTTTCGGGGGTGACCGTGCCTTCCTCAAGCCCCTGCGCGACCGCAAACGCCTTCATCACCGACCCCATCTCGTAATATCCTTGAACCGCCCGGTTAAACAAAGGGCTGTCCGCAGGCTCCCCTTCCGTGGGCGGGGCCGGGCGATTGTTGGGGTCGAAATCGGGCAGGGACACCAACGAGATCACCTCGCCAGTGTGAATGTCCATAAGCACCGCTGTTGCGCCACGCGCATTCAGCATGCGCATGCCCCCTTCCAGCACTTCTGTCACCGCAGCCTGAACTGTCAGATCCAGCGAGAGTTGCAACGGCGCGTCGATCATGGCCGGGTCGCGTAGCCTGTCTTCGAAATACAATTCCGTCCCGGCCACGCCAATCACTTCCGCGGCCCGGACACCTTGCTGGCCAAAGCTGGCCCCGCCAAGCACATGGGCCGCCATCCGGCCATTGGGGTACAAGCGCATCTCGCGCGGCGCAAACAACAGCCCCGGTTCCCCGATTTCATGAACCTGCTGCATCTGCTCTGGCGACAGGCGCGTGCGGATCCAGATGAAGCGGCGGTTGGGATCGGTGAAGCGCGCCGCCATACGCTCTGAATCAATATCCGGAAAAATCTGCGCCAAAGCCTTGGCAGCCTCAACGGGTTCCACCATCCTGCGGGTTTCCGCATACAGCGCATGCGTTGCAAGATTGGTGGCCAGGAGCCGCCCCTGCCGATCCACGATATCGGCGCGTGCGCTGGAAATATCCTCGTTAAATCCACGGGCGAGTTCCAACGGCTCGGTCGCCGCCAGCAAGCCCATGCGGGCGCTCAGCACGACCAATGCACAGACAAACATCAAAGCAACGGCAAGCAGCCGTGTCTCGGCGCGGCTGCGCGCCTTGTCACGCACCGCTTCCTGACGAATCCGGCGGTTTTCACGCTCGATGAGATCGGGGTTTTCACCGCTTTCGCGTGCACGCAACACACGTGCGAGGGGGCGCAGGGGGGTGCGGATCATGGATCTACCTCATCGCTGTTGTCCATCGCACGCTCGAATGCATCCAACTCTGCGTCTTCGTCGGATTGCCATGCCTGAAACTCTGGCAGCGGATAGACGATCTGTCCGATCTCTCCGAAATGTGCAGCGGTTATCGGTACAAGCTTCAACCGGACGAAATTGACATCCACCAATTCACGCAACCTGTCGGGACGGTTCAGCCAAGCCCATTCGGCGCGCTGAACGCTCAGAGCCTCGTTCAGCGCAACAATCTCGCGCTGCAGCGCACGGCGCTCATTCATGGCCTGTT
>SKWJ01000105.1 GCA_007128995.1 Paracoccaceae bacterium | reverse complement strand
TGCGCTTCATGGAGCCGGTCATCGACCTCTATCAGGCAGGGGCTGGTCTTCTGGGAATGCTGAGCAACAGGACCATTCTTGCGACCCTCATGAATTTTCTGATCTGCGCCATAATTGGGGCCACGTTGTCGCGGCATGTCGAGCGTCTGTGGGTCGCCAGTCTGTTCGGCTTTGGCCTGAGCCTTGGTATCGAGATGACGCAACTGACAGGGATCTGGGGGCTTTACCCCTGTGCATACCGTCAATTCAATGTGGATGATTTGCTGATGAATATTCTCGGCGTTTCGCTTGGCTTCTGGGTCTGGCGCCGTCTGCGGGGAAAGACGCATGCAGGTCGGCGTGTCTCGTCCGAAATGTGAAACCGCATGGGAACTTCTTCTGCGCGCCGTTTGCGTTGTCATTGCGCTTAGAATCCCACCTTATAGTTTGACAACACCCTACACCATGATTGAACAGATCTTGCGCTGCGTATCCCCAGAACGGTGCCGCAACGAGATTGACGCTGCTCGTTTCTGCATCAGCCGCTATGGCGACAGCCTTCACACTGGATCTTTCCAGAAATATCTGTGGCGCAACCGGCATGTCTGCTTGCCGCACCGAGAGTGCGATCTGCCAAGCCTATGGCGATAGCTGCCTGTAGCGCAGGAGTCGCGGGTCTGGTTTGGGGCAACCCGGGTCACAGAGGTGGGCTGTCATGTATCAATCATTCACGCGATGGGGCAGGGTTGAACAACCTCCGCGCGAAACTCCCTGACTTGTGACAGACCACCTCGATTCGGACTTGCTGCACGGCCGATGCGCGATTGGTCCGTTTGGCTGTGCCAGATCTTGCCAAATTGCAATGCATTTTCTGATTTGCATCTCATTTCGCAAAACTTGGTCATGCAAAATTGTAAAATCATCCCTCAGGTCAGTTACTTGTGTGCCTGATCCTCAATTTCATTTAAAAATCTCAACGTTGGTTACAGTAAATTGGAGTTCCAAAATGAACCAGAAAACTCTCTCTGCCGCTAAATCGGGGGTTGTAGCAATCGCCCTTGCGCTGACCCCGGTGATCAGCAGCGCAACAACTTATGATCCCGGCCTCAGCACTGACCCCCTCACACTGACGAGCAATCTTTGCGAAACCGAAAGCATGGGAGGCTCTTCAGCTTGCAATGGGGCGTTCGCGGGGAACGACAGCAACCAAAACCTTGACGGCATTTTTGGCCTGACCGGATGGTCTGAGCTTTTGAAGGTTGATGACAGTTCCGGTGAGGAGAGCGGCAGCGGCATTACGCTGACGGTGACATCAGATAGTGACGACAGCGCTGGGACTTGGGCGGTCAACAGCTTTGCAGGCTTTGAAAATGTGATGTTCGTTCTGAAGGGAGGTAACACGTTTTCTGCCTTCCTCATGAACACTTCCATTTTGTCCGGAAACTGGAACAACGAGTCGATTTTCAATCCAGGCGGTAATAATCCGGGACTGTCGCATTTCACTGTTTATGCATCCGGCACCCCCGCAGTGATCCCGCTGCCTGCGGCAGGTCTGCTGCTGATTTCTGCGCTGGGTGGACTTGCGGCGATGCGCCGCGTGCGTAAATCTGGCGTCTGACGCAAGCGTTGAGTATAAGACTTGGCCGTCCCGATAGGGGCGGCCTTTGCATGCACGATCAGCCTTCGCGCAGTGCCTTGGCCATTGGAAGGGCCAATGGTGACAGCAGCCATTTCAACAAGCTGCGTTCCCCTGTTGCCAGAAATATCTGCGCGTCCATGCCCGCGCGCAAGTCCAGACCCTCGGGCAGAGGGGCGTTGCCGAGCGTCAATGTAACTCGGTAGATATTTCGCCCGGTAAGCGGATCCTGCACGGCATCGGGTGGCAGATGGGCCACGATGGCTTGCAGCTTGGACGCAGCACGCGAGTCGAAGGCCGTCAGCAGGACGTCGGCACTCTGGCCTTCGCGCAGCTTGTCAATATCATCCGGGGCAATCGCGGCTTCTATCTCGAACGCGCGCCCATCGGGCAGGATTTGTGCCAGCGTCGCGCCTGCGGCGATCACGCTTCCGGCTGCCGGCACGACCAGATCATGCACATAGCCTGCCACAGGCGCGCGCAGATGGCTGCGCTTGAGCGTATCATGCAGACTCGCGATTTCGGACAGGATCTGGTTCACTTCGGCACTGCGATCGCGCAAACCTGCGGCAACTTCCTCGGCGCGCCGGGCATTCGCTTCAGCATGCGCAAGTTTCGCATCGCGCGCAAGGCCCTGCAGGCGGACGAGCTCTGCTTCCATCTGCCCGGCCCGGCCCGATAGTGCGGCGCGTTGACGGTGCAGATCCCCCAAAGGGGCCTGACGTCCCAGGCCACGCGCTGCAAGAGTGGCCTGACGGGTAATTTCTTCTGCCAGAAATGCCTCTTCTTCCTTGAGCGCGCGCAACCCGGCACGCAACCCGGCTTTCTGAGCCTCGAATTGTCCAAGTGCTTCGATCAGCCTGGCATCCGCATCCGCACGTTGCTGGCGCCGGGCTGAAAACAGCGCCGTCTGGTGCTGGCGCGCCGGCCCGGTTTCGGGGGCTTGTATGGGAAGGTCTGGAAGCGCAAAGATGAAGTCAATCTGTGTCTGGTCCGCGGCTTCGGCGCGCAGACGCGCGCTTTCTGCCTGCGCCAGCACAAGCCTGTCCAGAGCGATTTGCAACCGTGCCTGTGTGGCAGTGCTGTCAAGTTCCAGCAGGATCTGCCCCGGAACCACATGATCGCCGTTTCGCATGGAAACACGGGTGACAATGCCCGCATCAAGGCTTTGGACTGGCTGCGGCCTGCCTTCGACCAGCACGCGCCCCGGTGCAATGACTGCACCGTCAATTGGCAGCCCCAGTGCCGCGCCCAGCATGAGGATCAGAGCGAGCGTGACCACTTTTATGGCGCGGACAGGATTTTCGATGTCTCGCTGCGGCAGCAGCGGCGGCGGGCGAGTGCGATCAGTCACGGGTCACCTTGGTTGCTGTCGGGGCGAAGGGCTGATGGACGGGCGCGCATTGCCTGCATCTTGCGCTGCAAGAGGCGCATCCGGTGCAGGCGCATAAGGCGCACTGTCATCCTTGCGCGCGAGTGGCCGAATGGAAATTCTAGGTGGCGCAAGAGGTGATCTTTTCGGAGCATGAAGGCCGAGTTTGGTGATCACCTCGTCGCGTGGGCCGTCTTGTCTTATTTCGCCGTCATCGAGCAGGATCAGCCGGTCGAGTGCGGCCAGAGCACCGATCCTGTGCGCCAGCACGATCACCGTTGCCCCAGCAGCCCGACGCGCTTTCAACGCAGCAGTCAGCGCCATTTCACCTGCGCGATCCAGATGTGCATTCGGTTCATCCAGCACCAGCAGCATCGGGTTGCCGTAAAGTGCGCGTGCCAGCCCGATGCGCTGTATCTGCCCGCCCGAAAGCGGCATCTGTGTACCTCCAAGCACAGTGTCATAGCCATCTGGAAGGCGCAGGATCAAGTCGTGCACACCCGCCGACTTTGCTGCGTCCAGCACGGCGGCGTCAGTGGCAGTCTGATCGAACCGGCAGATATTGTCGCGTACTGTGCCGGGGAGAAGATCTATCCTCTGTGGCAGATAGCCGATCTGGCGGCCCAGAAGGTCATCTCCCCATTGCGACAGCGTCGCGCCATCAATACGGACATGTCCGGAATCAGGCTCCAACGCCCCGACAATCAGTTGTGCGAGAGTCGATTTACCACTCGCCGAAGCACCGATGATGCCCAGCCCGGCGCCGGGCTGCAGGTCAAAGCTGATGGCCTTCAGAATTGGCAACGGATCCTTGATCTTCGTTTCCGGGGGGATGCGTGTCACCCGGTCCAGCGACAATGCGCCTGTAATCGGGGGCAGGTTCAAACGCTCGGGGGGGTGTACGGGGATTGCCTGTTTCAGCCGTTCATGTGCAGTCCGGGCACCGAGAAGATACCGCCATTGGCCGATCAGTTGATCGACCGGTGCAATCGCACGACCTGAGAGGATGGAGGCGGCAATGATCGCCCCGGCCGTGATGGTGCCCTGCAACACCAAAAGTGCCGCAGCGGTCAGCAATATGGCCTGCAACAACATGCGGAAAGCGCGCGATATCGCTGCCAGCGTGGTAGAAGGGTCTTGCCCGCGCTGCGCCACCGCCAGTCTTGCGCGCTGCGCATTCAGCCAGTGGGTGCAGAGCGCCTCGCGCATGCCAAGAGCGCCGAGGCTGGGTGCCGCAGCGCGGACCGCCTCTTCAAGCTGGCGTTGCCGGCTCTCGATTTGCTCTGCTTCCGCTATGGGGCTGGCCAGCACCATCCGATTCAGGAATGCCAGCACCCCGGCCAGTCCCATGCCCAAGACTGTCAACAGCCCAAGGACCGGATGGATTGCGAAGAGGACCGCTACAAAAACGAATGTGAACGGTAAATCAAAGAGCGCCAGCATTGCCGGGCCTGCCAGCGTGCCGCGCAGGACTTCCAGATCGGCACTGCACTGGGCGCGCTGGCCGCGTTCCGACATTCTCAGATCGGACCGAAAAGCAGCCGCTGCAAGCTCTGCATCCAGCCCCAACGCCATACGCGACAACAAGCGCATGCGCAGTCCGTCATAGACCGCCAGAAAGCCATATAGCACAACCACAAGACCAAACAGGACCAGAAGTGTCGGGACAGATCCGGAGTTCAGCACCCGATCGTATATCTGCAGCATATAGATTGCGCCGGTCAGCATCAGAATGCTGATGACGGCTGATACGCAGGCGACGATCCACAGACCACGGCGCAATCTGCGCAGAGCGCCGCGATAGCTTTGAGGTGGAAACCCACTCTCCATCCTTGCATACCCCCGTCACCGTTTGCCCGAGAGTATGGAAGGACTTTAATCCGGGTTAAGAATTGGACATGGATGTGTCAGCAATGCGGTTTACGCTTTGTCATTGAATCTATTTTCCAAGCGATTCAGCGCCTGATTGCTCTTGCCTCCAGCTCAAGGGCGGGCAAATCTCTCTCACAAGGCGCGCAGTTCGCTGATAAAATCATATCGGTCGCCGCGATAGGCAGAGCGGGTCAACTCGACCATGGTGCCATCTGCCATATACGCACGTCGCTCGATCCGTAGCACCGCAGCGCCTTCGTCGACACCAAGATGCCCGGACTCAGCTTCGGTTGCAAGCGATGCGGTAACCCGTTGCAGCCCTGTGACAGGCTTGTTCCCAATCCGGTCAAGGGCCGCATAGAGCGAGTCTGTCACGCTGTCATGTTCGGGAAGCAGGGTTTCCGGCACGACAGCATGTTCCAGCGCCAGCGGTTCGCCATTGGCTGTACGGATGCGCCGAAACCGCTGAACCCGCGCTGTGACTGCGAGCCCGAAGGCGATCACCTCATCAGGTGTCGCCGTATCAATCGTCTTTTCAAGCCAGACTGATCCTGCCACCAGCCCACGTCTGCGCAGATCTTCGGTAAATCCGGCAAGTATGGAAGAGGGCTGTTCAATGCGCGGCGCAACATAGGTGCCGGACCCATGTCGGCGCGACAAGACACCTTCACGCATCAGCAGATCAATCGCGTTGCGGACTGTTACCCGCGATACGGCCATGCGTTCGGCTATGTCACGCTCGGAAGGCAGGGCATCTCCGACGGCAAACTCGCCCTGCTGCACCTTCTCGCGCAACAAGGCGGCCAGACGGACATAGATCGGTGTCGTCTCGCCACCTGCGGCCAAAAGTTCCTGCCTGAGCATCATGTCTTGGTCCGGGACGCGGCCATTGCCTGCCGCAGCAGCCCATCTGCGTCCGAAAGCGCGGCATCAGCGCGCGCGAGGGTGGCCCCCTGTGCTACCAGCACTGCCGGTTTCGTCCGCCAGTCACAGGTTTCCAGCGCCGCTATTGCCGCCTCCGGAGAGACGCCGGCTATCCGGGCAACCATATCGCGCGCCCGGCTGCGCAGTTTCGTGTTTTGCGCGCGCATGTCTACCATCATTCCGTCATGGACATGGCCAAGGCGGATCATGATCTGCGTCGAGATCATGTTGAGCACGACTTTCTGGGCCGTACCCGCCTTCATTCGGGTTGATCCCGCAACGACTTCGGGGCCGGTTTCCGTCAGAATGGCATATTCGGCCGCGTTCAGAAGTGGCGTCTGCGCGTTGCAGGCCAGTCCGACGGTGAGTGCGCCCGCCGCGCGGGCAGCCTTGATCGCCGCGATTGTAAACGGTGTCCGGCCACTGGCCGCCAGCCCGATGACAACGTCCGCTTGCGTCAGTCGGGCCTGTGTCACCTGTGCGCGCGCGTCGTCGGCGTTGTCTTCCGCGCCCTCGATCCCGACAGAGAGTGCCGCTGCGCCGCCGGCGATCAGGTAAGTGGTGCGCGTTTCTGGCCAGTTGAAGGTCGGGCCAAGCTCTGTGCCATCCTGCACCGCAATCCGGATGGACGTTCCCGCACCAGCATATACCAGCCGCCCGCCGGCGCGCAGCCGTGGGACGGCCTGTTCGACCACATCGGCAAGCGCGGGCAGGGTCGGGCCGATGCTGGCCAGAGCGGAAAACTGGCTTTCCCAGATTGCGCGCAAGGCCGTCTCGCTGGTCCAGCGGTCGATGTCCCGATATCTTGGGTCAGCAAATTCTGTCATGTCATTTCATCCTGGCTTGGGGCAGGTCACGCAGCAAGCCGTTCTCCCTGCGTGTCGAAGTGGAAAGCGCGTGCCATATCCGGTGTCACGA
>SKWJ01000120.1 GCA_007128995.1 Paracoccaceae bacterium | reverse complement strand
GATGCCCAGGAATCAAAACCTGCACGCAAACCGGTTTCCAGCGTGGGCAGAATAAGCGCGACCCTTGACAGCAACGTTTCCAGATTTTCCGCGCGGCTGTGTATGTCTGGTGTTGCAATCAGGCTGACGGGTTGTTCCGAAATTTTTTGCGACAGCCATGGGGCGGCCATGTCGCGCGGTGGCGGCGTATTGGTCAGCACGATATCAAGTCGCATCGCTTGCAGGTCACCCAGCAATTCGGCTTGCGATCCGGAGCGCAGGATCACTTCGACATCTGCCCGCGTGATTAGCGGGCGCAGAAATTCCAGCTGGAAATTTCGCGACAAAGTGGCCAGCGCGCCCACACGCACGGCTTGCCGCCCGTGACCCTTTTGCGCGAGTGTCGCCAGCAATTCGTCCCCGGTCCTGAAGATTGTATCAGCATGATCGAGTGCAATGCGGCCAGCTTCGGTCAGGACAAGCTGACGGCCCACACGGTCGAACAGGGCATGCCCGATCCGATCCTCCAACATGCGAATCTGCGTTGACAGGGCAGATTGCGACAAATTGAGCATTTGCGCCGCACGGGTCAGGTTCCCGTCATGCGCAACAGCCTGAAAATACCGAAGGTGTTTGTAGTTCAGCGCGCTCATAGTTCTATTTTACAGAACAGTAAGAACTAAACAATGTATTTTTAAGAAGCTTTGTGACGGCCTAAATGCGAGCGAAACTGATCGAGGAGTTCTGCTGTGCTGGCTTTTATCCCCTATCTCTCCATCGCGATCCTGCTGGGCGCAGCAGTTGCCGGTTTCCTTGGCCCTCAGATGCGGCCCAGAATGACGCTGATCGTCGCTGAAATCGCCAGCTTGCTGGCCATTGCCTTGGTGGTCGTAGCGGCAGTGACGCTGAACCGAGGCGGCGCTCAGACGGCCATCTTGTTCGACGTTTCCGGGCTGGGGCTATCCGTGCGGCTGGATCTTCTCTCAGTGGCCATGCTGTCCCTTGTCGGTGTGCTGGGATGGGTGATCACCCGGTTTTCAGCCACCTATCTGGACGGTGAGTCCGGGCAGGGGGCGTTTATGGGCTGGCTGATGCTGACGCTGGCTTCGGTGACCGCGCTGGTCAGTGCCGGCAATCTTGGTCAGCTGTGTCTTGGCTTCATCGGCGCTGGCTTTGGTCTGCGCCACCTTTTGCTGACCTATGCCGAGCGTCCGGGCGCGCGCCGCGCAGCCGCCAAGATGCGCATGGCCAGTCGTGCAGGCGACACGGCACTGATTTCGGCGACACTCCTATTCCTCTGGGGTTTTGGCACTGCGGATATCGCCGTGCTGAACGCCAGTGCGACAGGGCCTGTTGCTGTTCTGGGCGTGGTCCTGCTGGTGCTGGGCGGGGTGCTCAAGGCAGCGCAATTCCCGCTGCATGGCTGGTTGACCGAAGTCATGGAGGCCCCCACCCCGGTTTCGGCGCTGCTGCATGCGGGGATCGTGAATGCGGGCGGGTTTGTCCTGATCCGGATGGCTGACACGCTTCTGACTGCGCCGGGTGTTATGGCAGCGCTCGCCCTTCTGGGTGGGTTCACAGCGCTGTTCGGCAGTCTTGCGATGCTGGCACAACCGGCGGTCAAGACCTCGCTTGCCTGGTCCACCATTGCACAGATGGGGTTCATGATGTTGCAGATCGGGCTGGGGCTGTTCGCACTTGCGGTCCTGCACATTCTGGCCCATTCGCTGTACAAGGCCCATGCGTTCCTCAGTTCGGGCAGCGCCATTGCGCAGGTCACGGCCGCGCGCAGGCCGGGGCCTGTGGCAGTCCCCTCGGCGCGCAATGTGGGGCGGGCCTTTGCAATTGCGCTGATCATCTTCGCATTGGTCGGGCTGGCATTCGGGATTGTGGGCAAGCCGCCACAGGCGTTTGCGCTGGGTGCGATCCTGATCTTCGGGGTGGCCTATCTTATCGCGCAGGGTCTGGCAGATGCCGCGCCTGCGGCGCTGACCAAGCGCACATCGCTGGCAGCGCTTCTCGCCTCTGCCAGCTATTTCGCGCTGCATGCCGGGGCGGACTGGCTTATGGCAGGCACGCTTCCCAGTCCGCCAGCCCCCGGACCGCTGGAATGGGCCGTGATGGTGCTGGTGCTGGCCAGTTTCGGACCCGTGGCGCTGGCGCAGGCGCTGTTCCCTCTCTGGGCGCGCCATCCGGCGGCACAGGGGCTCAGGGTGCATCTTGCCAATGGACTTTATGTCTCGACGCTGATCGACCGCCTGACAGGCCGCCTTCCCTCTACGCGCTTCTGACACGAAAGGGTTCGTGCAATGAAACTTCCGGTGCATTCCAGTTTTGATACTCCGTTCATGGCGATCATCGAGGCGGCGCGCCGCGCGGCACGCCTTGTCGCGCCTGCCTTCCCGCTGTCGGCCACAGTCGCTGTGAACCCTTATCTGGGTCACACCGCTGACGATCTGGCACAGGCCAGCGCCAAGCTTGCGCGCAGCGCCGGCATTCGCAGCACTCTCAACCGTGCAGCCTTTCGTGCAGCGCAGGCCGAAGGGCGGCTGACCCGCGCTGATCTCGAAGCCGCGCTTGACTTGCGCCCCGGCCCGACGCTTGCCGAAGTGGAAGCCGCGCTTGCCCGCGATACGCCAGCCCCGACAGCGCTTCCGACAGTTGCGCAGCTTGCAGCCAGGGCCAGCGGCATTGACTGGCCCGAGATCGTGGCCGCGCGTATCGGGGTATGGGCGTCAGGGTATTTTGATCAGGGACAGGCGCTATGGCCCGCGCCGCAAGGGCGCAGTGCCTATGATGCCTGGCGCGCTTTTGCCCGTCATGACCTGACACCAGAGATTGCAGGGCTGCGGGGGTTCTGCACTCAGGCTGCCGATGCGCCTGACACGGCTTCGCTGGCGCTTTTGCGCGCGGCTGAACACCTTGGCCTGCGTGCAGAGGCGACAGAAAGCGCGGCCCATCGCTGGCTGATGGAACTGGGCGGCTGGGCGCAGGTTGCACGCTGGAAGCTCTGGCAGGCCGAACTGGCAGGCGGCAGCGATGATACATTGACCGATCTGCTGACCCTGCGGATGGTCTGGGATGCGGCACTGCTGGCGCAATATCACACCGAGATCGGTGCTGAATGGGCAAAGGTTCTGGCCCAACATGCCCGTCCGGCAGTCCCGTCCGTGGATGACGAGATCGATATGCGGTTGCAACTGGCCCTTGAACTGAGCCATCAGCGCAAACTGGCGGAACTGTTCAATTCGGCGGCTGTCCCGCGCGCTGCGACCCGTCCCGAATTGCAGGCCGCGTTCTGTATCGATGTCAGGTCAGAACGGTATCGGCGTGCTTTGGAAAGCTGTGACAGCCGTATTCAGACCCTTGGTTTTGCGGGGTTCTTCGGGCTGCCGCTGGCGCATAAACCGCTCGGTGCATGTGCGCATGAACCGCATCTGCCGGTGCTGTTGACCCCGGCCGTGGATACGGTGCCAGACGCCACAGACGAGGCCAGCGACCTGGCGCAGATCGGCGCGCGCGCGACCCGGGCCTGGGGGCGGTTCAAACTCGCGGCGGTATCCTCTTTCGCCTTTGTCGAGGCAACAGGGCCGCTTTATCTTGCCAAGATACTGCGTGACACGCTGGGATTGCAGGGTAACCAGAGTGTCGAGCCTGCGCCGCAAATCGCAGGGCTGGACAGGGCAGACCGCGCCGAGATTGCGGCGAAAGTCCTGAATGCGATGGGGCTGACCCTCGAGTTTGCGCCTGTCGTCCTGCTTGTCGGTCATGGGGCACATGTCACGAACAATCCGCATCACTCGGCGCTGCAATGTGGTGCCTGCGGTGGCCATTCCGGTGAGGTCAGCGCCCGTGCGCTGGTCGGGTTGCTGAATGATCCTGCGGTGCGCGCAGCCCTGTCAGAGAGGGGGATTTCCATCCCGACTGATACCCGTTTTCTGGGGGCGCTGCATGACACCACATCCGACACAGTGCAGATATTCGATGCCCCGGATCTGGAGCGCGGTGCCGTGCGGCGCTGGCTGGATCAGGCAACGCTTCTTGCTCGCGCTGAACGTGCTGCAACCTTGCCGCATGCAGGCGAAAAGGGCGGGGCGCTTGCCGCGCGCGCGTTTGACTGGGCCGAGACACGGCCTGAATGGGGGTTGGCGGGCTGTGCCGCCTTTGTTGCCGCGCCGCGCGATATCAGCCGGGGACGCGATCTGGGTGGCCGTGCCTTCCTGCATGACTATGACTGGCATCGCGATGACGGGTTTGGTGTGCTCGAACTGATCCTGACCGCCCCCGTTGTTGTCGCAAGCTGGATCAGCCTGCAATATTTCGGCTCGGTCACTGCCCCGACCGAGTTCGGGGCTGGCAACAAGCTGTTGCATAATGTGGTCGGTGGCTTCGGGGTGTTTGAAGGGAACGGACAGACACCGCGCACAGGCCTCGCCTGGCAATCGGTGCATGACGGTGCCTGCCTTGTCCACGAACCGCTGCGGCTGAGCGTTGTCATTCGGGCGCCTGCCGCAGCGATCAGCGAGATCCTTGAAAAGCATCCATCCGTGCGCGCGCTGTTTGACAATGGCTGGCTGCATCTGATCCGGATGGATGATGCAGGCCAGCTTTGTGCGCGCTATCACGACGGAGGGTGGCGCGGTCTGGATATCCCGAAAACACTGGATCTGCGTGTGGCGTAAAGCGCGCTGCGCGCATTCTGTCCCCCGCGCCTGTGCGTATCTGGCAGCGGGGGGCTACAGCCCGAGGCAGTAGCGCATGACCGCCTTTTGTGCATGAAGCCGGTTCTCGGCCTCGTCAAAAACCACGGATTGCGGGCCATCCATCACCGCATTTGTGACCTCTTCCTCGCGGTGTGCAGGCAGGCAGTGCATGAACAGCGCATCCGGGCCGGCCTTTGCCATGAGGGCGTCATTGACCTGATAGGGCCGCAGAAGATTGTGGCGGCGTTCGCGGTTCGACTGGCTGTCATGCATGCTGACCCATGTGTCTGCCACGATCAGATCAGCCCCGGCGACAGCGCGGGCCGGGTCGCGGATGATTTCGATCTGTGCGCCCTGTTCACGGGCAAGGGCTACGAATTCGGGATCAGGGTCCAGCACTTCGGGGCCGCTGAAGGTCAGGTTGAAGCCGAATTGGCCAGCAGCGTGCAGGAAGGATGCGCAAACATTGTTGCCATCCCCGACCCAGACGACCTTTTTGCCGGCGATGGACCCGCGATGTTCTTCGAATGTCAGAATATCGGCCATGATCTGGCAAGGATGCGTCCGGTTGGTCAGCCCGTTTATCACAGGCACGGATGCGTATTCCGACAGTTCCAGCAGGACTGACTCTTCGAATGTGCGGATCATGATCATGTCGACATAGCGCGACAGGACACGCGCAGTATCTGCGATTGTCTCGCCATGGCCAAGTTGCATCTCCGATCCGGAGAGAACCATCGTCTGCCCGCCCATCTGACGCACACCCACGTCAAAACTGACGCGAGTCCGGGTCGAGGGTTTTTCGAAGATGAGCGCAACCATATGGTTGGTCAGGGGCGTTTCATCGTCTGGCGTACCTTTCGGGCGGCCAGCGCGCGCGGATTTCATGTCGCGAGCCTGATCGATCATCGCGCGCAAGTCTGATTTCGCCGTCGTGTGAATGTCCAGAAAATGAGGCATTTGCAATGGCCTTTCTTGACCGAAGCGGGGGCTGTGCCTGCCCGCTGTCGGGATATGTCCGCAAGGATGAAATCAGGTGATGGCGCGGGCGGCACGCTCCAACCGCGCGAGCGCTTCGGAAATTTCCTCTTCGGAAATTGTGAGCGGGGGCAGCAAGCGAATGACATTCTCCGCTGCGGGAACTGTCAGCAAATGCTCTGCCTGAGCGGCCTGCACGATCTCGGTATTGGGGCGCTTGCATTTCAGCCCCAGCATCAGACCGATCCCCCGAACACTGTCGAACAGATCGGGATGATTTATGACCAAACCTTCCAGAGATTGGCGCATGAGTGCGCCCTTGCGACTGACCGCGTCGAGAAACCCGTCTGTGGTGATGATGTCCAGCACCTTGGCGCCGACCGCGCAGGCCAGCGGATTGCCACCATATGTTGTGCCATGCGTGCCGGCTGTCATGGCCTGCGCCGCGCGTGCAGTCGCCAGAACTGCCCCAAGCGGAAAGCCGCCGCCAATGCCCTTTGCAATCATCATGATGTCAGGGGTGACCTCGCTCCATTCATGGGCGAAAAGCCGGCCGGTCCGGCCCATGCCGCATTGCACCTCGTCCAGCACAAGCAGCGCGCCCGTCTGATCGCACATGTCGCGCATGCCGCGGAGGCATTGGACGGGCAGGGGGCGGATGCCACCTTCGCCCTGCACCGGCTCTATCATTACAGCTGCGACGGTTTCGTCCATTGCCGCGCGCAACGCGTCATGATCGCCCCAGGGCAGGGTCTTGAAACCAGGCATGAGCGGACCGAAGCCCTTGGTCATCTTCTCTGACCCTGCAGCGGCAATCGCGCCGGTTGAGCGGCCGTGAAACGCCCCTTCGAATGTCAGGATCGTTTGCCGGTTTTCGCCTGCATCATGCCAGAACTTGCGGACCATCTTTATGGCGAGTTCGGCCGCTTCAGTGCCTGAATTGGTAAAGAACGCCGTGTCGGCGAACGTATGCGCGACCAGGGCCTCTGCCAAGGCTTCCTGTGCCGGAATGCGATACAGGTTCGAGACATGCCAGAGCGTTTGTGCCTGCTGTGTCAGAACCTC
>SKWJ01000189.1 GCA_007128995.1 Paracoccaceae bacterium | reverse complement strand
CAGCTTGCCTTCAGCCACGAGCTGGTCCAGCCGGGTTGCCAGTTCGTGCTTGATGCCCTTGATGGCCTGCTGCATGGTTGGCCGGGGTGTGACGTAATGGCTGTTCGCATAGATCCTGATCTGCTCGAAACTGTCGGTCTTCGCACCTGTCAGCGGATCAAATTCGGTAATCGCCTCCAGTTCCTCGCCGAAGAATGACAGTTTCCACGCCCGGTCTTCCAAGTGTGCGGGCCAGACTTCGATCACGTCGCCGCGCACGCGGAACGAGCCACGCTGGAACGCCGCGTCATTGCGCCGATATTGCTGGGCCACCATATCCGCCAGCACCTGCCGCTGGTTGTAAATTTCGCCGCATTTGAAGTCCTGCGTCATCGCAGAATATGTCTCTACCGAGCCGATCCCGTAGATGCACGAGACAGAGGCAACGATGATCACATCATCGCGCTCCAGCAGCGCGCGGGTCGCCGAGTGGCGCATCCGGTCAATCTGCTCGTTGATCTGGGATTCCTTCTCGATATAGGTATCCGACCGCGCAACATAGGCTTCAGGCTGATAATAATCATAGTAGCTGACAAAATACTCGACCGCATTGTCAGGAAAGAAGCCCTTGAACTCTCCATAAAGCTGGGCGGCGAGGGTCTTGTTTGGCGCAAGAATAATCGCGGGGCGCTGGGTTTCCTCGATGATCTTGGCCATTGTGTAGGTCTTGCCGGTCCCGGTAGCGCCAAGCAGCACCTGATTCTGCTCGCCTGAGCGGACCCCTTCCACCAGTTCTGCAATCGCTGTGGGCTGATCGCCAGCAGGCTGAAACGGACTGGCCATGCGAAACCGCCGTCCGCCCTCCAACTTTGGACGGATTAGCACATCAGGGCGTTCGGCAGGCATGTTCAGGTTGTTATGGGGCATGATATCGCGCCTTCAGGTCACAGGCATCATAGGTGGACTTTCACGCGCAGGGTTCAAGGGCCGAGCGTTTACGCTGCACTGTCGGCACACGCGCCACAAAACGACGCGATCAGACGTCAAGCTCTTCCACAAAACGCGCATTCTCGGTGATATACTGAAACCGCAATTCCGGTTTCTTTCCCATAAGACGCTCCACCAGATCCGAGGTTTCCCCCGGCAAGTCGTCGTCCACTGATACCCGGATCAAACGACGCGAGCCCGGGTCCATTGTCGTTTCCTTCAGGTCTTTCGCGTCCATCTCGCCCAGCCCCTTGAAACGAGAGACGTCTATCTTTCCCTTTCCGCCCAGCCCCTGCGCCATCAGGCGTTCTTTCTCGGCCTCGTCCAGCGCATAGACGCGGCGTGCGCCCTGCGTCAGGCGAAACAGTGGCGGGCAGGCCAGATACAGGTGGCCTGCATCGATCATGGGGCGCATCTGACTGAAGAAGAATGTCATCAGAAGTGCAGCGATATGCGCGCCGTCGACATCTGCATCGGTCATGATGATAATCTTGTCATAACGCAGATCATCCAACCGGAATTTCGAGCCAAGACCCACGCCCAGCGCCTGACACAGGTCCGAGATTTCTGCATTTGTTCCCAGTTTGGACGAGGCGGCGCCCAGAACGTTCAGGATCTTGCCACGCAGTGGCAGAAGTGCCTGATTGCGGCGGTCGCGGGCCATCTTGGCACTGCCCCCGGCCGAGTCCCCCTCGACGATGAACAACTCTGTGCCTGCGCGCGCTGTTGCGGTGCAATCAACCAGCTTGCCGGGAAGACGCAGCTTCTTGGTGGCGCTTTTGCGGCTGGTTTCCTTTTCCTGACGGCGGCGCAACCGTTCTTCTGAGCGCAAAACCAGAAAATCCAGAATCGCACCTGCCGATTTCGGATCTGCGGCCAGCCAGTTGTCAAAATGGTCCCGCACAGCCCCTTCGATCATGCGCGCAGCTTCCGTGGTCGCCAACCGGTCTTTGGTCTGACCCACAAATTCGGGCTCGCGGATAAAGCACGATACCAGAGCGCACCCACCTGTGGCCATATCCTCGCGGGTGATCTGCGCGGCCTTCTTGTTGTTTGCCAGATCACCATAGGCGCGGATCCCCTTGAGCACCGCAGCCCAGAACCCGGCTTCATGCGTGCCACCTTCGGGCGTGGGCACTGTATTGCAATAGGACTGCACGAACCCATCGCGCACTGGTGTCCAGTTGATTGCCCATTCCACCGAACCGGCTTGTCCGTACTTTTCCTGGAACGATACTTTCCCGGCGAACGGCTTGTCTGAATAGGTGACCGCGCCGGTCAATTGTTCGCCCAGGTAATCGGCCAGCCCGCCGGGGAAGTGAAACACTGCCTCAAGTGGCATATCCCCATCCTCGACGGCAGATTTCCAGCGGATTTCGACCCCAGAAAACAGATAGGCTTTGGAGCGTACCATATTCAGAAGACGCGCGGGACGGAACTTGAGCGCGCCAAAGATCTCTGCATCCGGGTGGAAAGTCACACTCGTCCCGCGCCGGTTCGGAGCGGGCCCGACCTTGACAACTGGTCCCTGAGGGATCCCGCGCGAAAACTCCTGCGCATACAACTCTCTGTTGCGGGCGACTTCGACCCGCATATGATCCGAGAGTGCATTCACAACCGAAGCCCCGACACCGTGCAACCCCCCGGATGTCTGATAGGCCTTTCCGGAAAACTTGCCCCCCGCATGCAGGGTGCACAAGATCACCTCCAATGCCGACTTGCCCGGAAACTTGGGGTGCGGATCAATTGGGATGCCGCGGCCATTGTCGCGGATCGTGATAGAATAATCGGCATGCAACTCAACCTCGATCCGGTTGGCATGACCGGCAACCGCCTCGTCCATCGAGTTGTCAAGAACCTCGGCTACCAGATGATGCAGCGCACGCTCATCCGTCCCGCCGATATACATGCCGGGACGCTTGCGCACAGGCTCCAACCCCTCCAGCACCTCTATTGAGGAGGCATCGTAGCTTTCGGTCTGGCTCAACAGGTCGGACATGGGCTGCTCGATTCTTTCTTGGGGTCAGTGCCACCACCAATAGACCACTGCAACACGAAAGGCGCAAGGTTTAGACCCTGCGCCGCCCTGTTATTGTCTGTGTCCCGCTTACAGGCTCGTCCAGAGATGGAACAGCAGTCCAGTTGCGAACGCTCCGCCCAATGAAATCGCGATATAGAGGGCAAAAACACGTTTCTTGACCAAGGCCCAGACCGCAATCGCGGCCGGGAGCGACGTAACCCCCCCTGCCACGAGGAAGGCCATGCCCGCCCCTGGCTGCATGCCCTGCCCGATCAACGTTCCGATCAGCGGCAAGGCTGCGTAGCCATTGAAATAGGCCGGAACACCTACCAGCGTCGCAATAAGGATCGGCATCAGGCCACTGCCCCCAAGGGTCTGCGTGACCATCTCGGCAGGCACATAGGCCAGCATCAGGCTTTCAAGCAGAAAAGCCAGAGACAGCCATTTGAACAGGAACAGAAAAGTCTTGAGCGCCTCTTGCCGGAATTTGACCACCCGCGCGGGTTCTTGCCAGAACTGCCAGACAGGCGGCTTGGGTGCACGTACCTTCGCCCCGCCGCAGCCACCATTGCCAACCCCGTCGCGCAAGGGATCAACAAGACCGCCAGCGCGGATTACCAGATGTACGATGCTTCCACCAAGAACCCCCATCCCGACCGCGATCAGCGTCTTGGCAATGGCAAATTCCATTCCCAGGACACCCGCTGTCAGCACGAACATGGACGGATCCATCAACGGTGAAGCCAGCCAGAAGGCCATGACAGGCGCTAGCGGCACGCCGATTGCCAAAAGGGCCGCAATCAGTGGAATGACGCCGCAGGAACAGAAAGGTGACAGCCCACCTGCCAAGGCGCCCATCACGATCATCAGTGCAGGGGCACCGGTGAAAGCGCGCGCAATCAGATTATCCGCCCCTGTCGCACCAGCCCAAGCCGCTATAAGAATGGATGCCGCGAGAAATGGCGCGATTGACACCAGCGCCCCCACTACCTTGGCCACTGACGGACCTAGCTGCGCCGGATCAAGCATCGCGATCAGCAGCAGCAAGACAGCAAAGGCCAGCCATGGCCGCTCCCTGCGCCAAAGATGCGCAATAGCCCCAGTGACGGGTCCGGGCCGCGGAAGACTGCTTTCTGTCATGGTCATCTCTCCGGTAAATTAGTTATTCTGGTCAATCCAATATCATCGCTGCAGAGCCAGAGCCGGAACCCCTTTGCAGCATTCACTCATCAGGAAATCCATCAACCGGCGCATCGTGTCCGTGTCAGCGCTAGTCCAGACTTCGCGCCCCTTCTTGTCCTGCACGATCAACCCTGCCTCGCGCAGGCTGCGCAGATGATGCGCCAGTGTAGAGAGCGGCATGTCCAGATGTGCGGCGATATCGCCCACCAGCAGGCCGTCAGGCCCGGCGCGAACCAGCAGCCTGAAGACGCGAAGCCGCGCTGCATGGCCTAATGCGGCAAGCGCAGTTGCACTGAACTCTGTCAAATCCTGTTCCATGCCCGAATTAATAACTACATTTCTAGTTATGTAAAGGGAAATTCCTCGCCAACCGCAGATATGCGCAATAAATGAAAAGATTTCGGGTCAATTTGCGCAATCAGTCCTGTTTTCGCATTGACGCCGCATGCACTGCGATTTACCTGTCACTTGCGAAAAACGCGGAGATTGGAAATGAAAGACAACCTTGTAATCGTGGTGGGACATATGCGCATGGGCCGGTAACGGATCTCCAGACAGGACCCCATGCGCCCCCGAAACGGAACGGGGGCTTTTTTAATGCCAGAGGCTGCAGTGAAGCGCGTTTGAAATGACATCGATGGAGCAAGCTATGACACGTCAGATGACCGGAGCGAAGATGGTGGTTCAGGCCCTGCGCGAACAGGGCGTGGAAGTGGTATTCGGCTATCCGGGCGGTGCGGTGCTTCCCATCTATGATGAGATTTTCCAGCAAAATGACATCCGCCATATTCTGGTACGCCATGAACAGGGGGCGATCCACGCGGCCGAGGGCTATGCACGCTCAACCGGTAAGCCCGGTGTGGTTCTGGTGACCTCAGGGCCGGGCGCAACGAATGTCGTCACGGGTATTGTAGATGCGCTGATGGATTCGATCCCGATCGTTGTGCTGTCTGGCCAAGTGCCGACCTTCATGATCGGCTCAGACGCATTTCAGGAAGGCGATACTGTCGGCATCACCCGTTCCTGTACCAAGATGAATTGGCTGGTCAAGGAAACCGACAAGCTGGCCGAGACGATCCATCAGGCCTTTCATGTCGCAACAGCCGGACGACCGGGCCCGGTGCTGGTGGACATTCCCAAGGATGTCCAGTTTGCAACCGGCGCCTATGTCGAGAAGCCCGCCGCGAAAACCGCGCATTATGCGCCGCGCGTCAAGGGCGACCCCGAAGCGATTGCCCGTATGGTCGAGTTGATGGAAACCGCCGAGCGTCCGGTCTTCTATACTGGTGGCGGAGTCATCAATTCCGGTCCGCAGGCCAGCGCCCTGCTGCGCGAATTCGTAGAGGCAACCGGTTTTCCGATAACATCGACGCTGATGGGGCTCGGGGCCTATCCTGCCAGCGGCAAATCATGGCTGGGCATGCTGGGGATGCATGGCACTTATCAGGCCAACTGGGCGATGCACGATTGCGATGTGATGATCAATATTGGCGCGCGGTTTGATGACCGGATCACCGGGCGCATCAACGCGTTCAGCCCTGATTCGAAAAAGATCCATGTGGATATCGACCCCTCCTCGATCAACAAGGTCATCCGGACTGATGTGCCGATCGTGGGGGATGTCGGCCATGTGCTGGACGAGGCGCTTGAAGTCTGGAAAGCACGCGGCCGCAAGGTGAACCGAGAGGCACTGGCGCGCTGGTGGATGCAGATCGAGGAATGGAAATCTGTCGACTGCCTTGCCTACAAGCCCAGCACCACGTCCATTCGCCCACAGCACGCCATCGCGCGTCTGGAAGCACTCACCAAGGGCATGGACCGCTATATCACGACTGAAGTTGGTCAGCACCAGATGTGGGCTGCACAGTATCTGGGGTTTGAAGATCCGAATCGCTGGATGACCTCGGGCGGCCTGGGGACCATGGGTTACGGCCTGCCTGCCTCTGTCGGGGTGCAGATCGCCCATCCAGATGCTCTGGTCATCAATGTCGCGGGCGAGGCTTCGTGGCTGATGAACATGCAGGAAATGGGGACGGCGGTGCAGTATCGCGCGCCAGTCAAGCAGTTCATCCTGAACAATGAACGCCTTGGCATGGTGCGGCAGTGGCAAGAACTTCTGCATGGCGAACGCTATTCGCATTCATGGTCTGAAGCCCTGCCCGACTTCGTGAAGCTGGCTGAAGCCTTCGGGTGCAAGGGCATCCGTTGTGATAACGAGGCCGATCTTGATGACGCGATCCGCGAAATGTTGGCTTATGACGGGCCGGTGATCTTTGATTGCCTTGTGGAAAAACATGAGAATTGCTTCCCGATGATCCCTTCGGGCAATGCCCATAATGACATGATCCTTGGCGAAGTGGACACCCAGGGCGTGATTGGCGCGTCCGGCGCGGTATTGGTGTAAGGAACCGAGATGTCTCCCCTCAAAATCCAGAAAGGCTCATCGAAGCATTCTGCCTACGATCTGCGCGACCCGAATGCCGAAGTCATTGAGACGCATACGCTGGCCGTGATCGTCGATAACGAATCCGGTGTGCTGGCCCGCGTGATCGGGCTGTTTTCGGCGCGTGGTTATAATATCGACAGTCTGACTGTCGCCGAGGT
>SKWJ01000304.1 GCA_007128995.1 Paracoccaceae bacterium | reverse complement strand
CTCGTCGACCTTGCGCGCTTCCTTGGGTTCCATCCAGTCATCAGGGTTGAATGTCCCATCCTGGCCATCGCCGCGGGGAATCTCGCAGGCATATCTGGTCGCAAACTGGCTGGCGTCAAACCGTGTGATTGGCCCTGCGCCGGAGTCGCCAGCCAAAAGACGCGACCAGGTTTCTTCGACTCCACAGGCTAAGGGGGTCACCAATCCCAGCCCTGTCACCACGACTCTGCGCATTCGCCTTTTCTCCTGCCGTCGATATCCGCTAACTTGCGCCTGTGATAGCGGGAATCGCGGTTAAGGGGAAGTCTGTGCACGCGCTCTGGTGTGAACCGTCAGGTTGCTGCGGCAAGGACGCGCGCATCAGACTTTTGTCAAACATCTGAAAGCGACTGGCGCAGACTGCACAAATAAGCCTGTGTCGCCCAGATCGTGCCTGATCGCGTCAAAGTGAAGAGCGCGCATGGTGCGTATACCATGATCGAAAATCCTTCTGCAGGAAGGGGTCAATCAAGATCGACCGCATAGCGTTTCAGGATATCGATCGGGACCACATCCATGGCGCGCTGATGGGTGCTGCGCAGGATCACACGCGGGGCGACCCCTTCGTGATGCGCCTGCAGGAATCTGCTGGCGCATAAGCACCACTGATCCCCTGCCTTCAATCCGGCAAAGGCATATTCAGGGCGCGGGGTCGAGAGATCGTTGCCAAGGTATTTCGAAAAGGCGAGAAACTCATCTGTCATGAGCGCGCAGACTGTATGGCTGCCGCGGTCTTCTGCGCAAGTGTCGCATTGTCCGTTTCTGAAGAACCCGGTCACAGGATCGCGCGAGCAAGAGGCGAGAGGCCCCCCCAAAACATTTATCGACGCTTCCATTCTGATACTCATGTCATCCTCGATATTGCTACCTTTCGGACATAAGCAGCCAGATGTTCAAATCCAGTGACCCGTTGCGCGACGCCCGGCGCGGGCGGGATTCGCTGGCTGATGGTCAGCAAAGCGACGCGCTACAGGCCCCGGTCACGCCCCTATTTCGCGAGCATCATTGCGGCAGCAGTGTCCAGCATGCGGTTCGAAAAGCCCCATTCATTGTCATACCATGACAGGATGCGCACCATACGACCTTCAAGAACTTTCGTCTGATCGAGATGGACAATCGAAGACCGTGCATCGTGATTGAAATCCATCGACACATTTGGTTGGTCCGTAACCCCCAGAATACCCTTGAGCGGGCCTTCTGAAGCAGCTGCGATCACGGCCGAATTGATCTCGTCAACGGTGACATCGCGCGCCGCCTCGAATGTGAGATCTACCGCAGAGACATTCGGTGTCGGCACACGAATGGCGACGCCGTCCAGTTTGCCATCAAGCTCTGGCAAAACCAGCCCAAGCGCCCGCGCCGCCCCGGTCGAGGTCGGGATCATGCTCATCGCCGCGGCGCGGGCCCGATACATGTCCTTATGCATGGTATCGAGTGTCGGCTGATCGCCTGTATAGCTGTGGATGGTTGTCATGAAGCCGCGCGAAATGCCTGCAGCATCGTTGAGAACCTTGGCGACTGGCGCCAGACAGTTGGTCGTGCAGGACCCGTTCGAGACGATCCGGTCACCAGCAGTCAGCGTGTCATGATTTACGCCGTAGACGATGGTTTTGTCCGCTCCCTTCGAAGGGGCCGAAACCAGCACTTTTCCTGCGCGCCCCAGATGGACCTTCGCCTTATCGTAATCGGTGAATATCCCGGTGCATTCCAGCACGATATCAATGTCGTCCCATGGAAGATTGGCGGGATCACGTTCTGCAGTTACCTTGATCGGGCCTTTGCCAATGTCGATCGTGTTGCCGTCCACCCGAACTTCGGTCGGAAATTTGCCATGAACCGAATCAAAGCGCAGCAGATGGGCGTTGTTTTCAACTGGCCCAAGGTCATTGATGGCCACGATCTCCAGATCTTCGCGGTCCTGTTCGACCAAAGCGCGCAGCACAAGCCGACCGATCCGGCCAAAACCGTTGATTGCAAGACGTGTAGGCATAGGCGTTTCTCCTGATCCCGAGTTTCGTTTGCGCTAACATAGAGCTGTCAGAGAAATCAAGCAGTTTGGCGCTGTCATCAGGTCAGCTTAGCAGAGATTGCAGCCCTGCGCACGCGTCGGCGGGTGCGGGGAATAGCCAGACCGCATCAGCCTAAACATCCCGCCTGCCAGATCAATGACCGGCTGATCAAGCTCTGCCGCAATCAGTTGAGCGGCCCGCGCTGTTCGGCTTCCCGTGCGGCAGATCAGCGCTACAGGTTGGCCAGGCTGTAAATGTGGTTCCAGTTGCGACAGGAATTGCACAGGGTTGTCAAAAGTCAGAAGCAGAGCGTCAGGAAGAACCCCTGTCTCGATCCATTCCTCGGGTGTCCGAATGTCAACGACCAGTATTTCGGACGCTTCAAGCTGTGCGCTTGTTGGGGCTGCAGTGAATAACTGCTGTGCACTGGAGGGATGCGCTAGCATACACAGCATCAAGACAGCTGATGTGATGAACCGCATTCAGTCCCCTCTTTATGGCATACGCAGGACAGCAGCGCCGGCGCCCGTTCAATGGATCAGGCGGCCCATCGCAGCAGCGACATCTGCCATGCGGCAAGAAAAGCCCCATTCATTATCATACCATGCCAGAACGCGGACAGTTCGACCTCCGACAACTTTTGTCTGGTCTGGCGCGAAAATGGAACTGTATGGCGTGTGGTTGAAATCGATCGAGACTTTGGGTTCCGGATCATAGGCCAGTACTGCGCCCATTGCACCCGCAGCCGCTTCACGCACGATCTCATTCACCTCTGCGACGGTGACATCCCGTCCAGCCACAAACGTCAGATCCACTGCGCTGACATTCGGTGTCGGGACCCTTAATGCCGTCCCATCAAGCCGTCCTGCAAGCTCGGGAAGCACTTCGCCAAGAGCCTTGGCAGCACCGGTCGAGGTGGGGATCATAGCCATCGCCGCTGCGCGCGCGCGGTAGAGATCCTTGTGGCGGCGGTCCAGCGTCGGCTGGTCGCCTGTATAACTGTGCACTGTTGTCATGATGCCGGATTCTATACCGATCGTGTCATTCAGAATCTTGGCCAAAGGGGCCAGACAATTGGTCGTACAGGATCCGTTCGAGACGACAAGATGCTCTGATCGCAGGTTGCGATGATTTACGCCATAGACAATGGTTGCATCGGCGTTCTTTGCCGGGGCCGATACCAGAACCCGCGACGCACCGCGCGTCAGATGGACCGCTGCTTTGTCGCGATCATTGAATTTGCCGGTGCATTCCAGCACCACATCAACGCCTTCCCAGTCCAGCGTTTCTGGGTCGTAACTTGACATCACCTTGATCGGGCCACGGCCCAGATCAAGCTTGTCGCCTTCCACACGCACGGTTCCGGGAAATCGCCCATGCACGGAGTCGTATTTCAGCAGATGCGCATTTGTTTCAATTGGCCCTGTGGCATTGATCTTCACGACCTCGACATCATTGCGCGCACTTTCAGCGATATGGGCCAGCGTGCAGCGCCCGATCCGCCCAAACCCGTTGATTCCGATTGTGATGGTCATGACTGCATCTCCACAGCAAACGTCTGTCAGATCTATACTCAGCGATTGCCCTTCGAAAAAGGGAGAAAGCCATTTATTCAAAAGACGTTAGCGCAATCTTGCTATGGTAGCGCCAACGATTGCCCAATCACATGGCAGTAGATCGGGCTTTGCGCGCTTGCGCTGATCGGCCCTGCGTTGCATTTAGGGGCAGACAGTGAGGCAGGGTAGCAACGCATTGGCTTTTCTCGAAAGACTTTTCAGCCTGATCGACATGCGATCTTTCTCGTCGGTCTGGTTCTGGATCGTGGTGGGGCTCTACTGGTCGGTGGTCAGCCAATCCGTTCTGGGCGCTTCGCATGATCTGATCTTGCGGGCAGGGAGGGGCAGCGCTCAGGATCAGCACGATCTGCGTAGTCTGATCGGAATTCATGTGCGCCGTCGGTTGCTGGTCATGCGACGATCAGGGCATTGGATCGTTGCCTTTGTAACGACCATCCTGACGCTTATCCTGCTGCTGGCTTTTGCCTACAGGCTTGAATTTGCACAGGCTCTGATCGTGCTGCTTGTCCCTGTCACGCTTGTGCGCTTGCTGGAACTGCGCCTGTGTTTCCGGATCGAGCGCGAGAGCCCTGATGACACAAGGCTGCCGCGCTTGTTGCTGCAACACCGTTTCTGGGTGCAGTTCATGGGGGTGGTCGCCATTTTCGTGACAGCAGTCTGGGGCATGCTACATGTCATGTCGCGGTCGATGCTTGGGCTTTGAAAGAGACATATCCGCAAAGGGACAACTCCGTAATGTCAATTCGGACTGATAAGGTCATTCTGGGCGGTGCGCCCGAGGGCCATGACGCCTTGCTTCTGGCGAAAGAGGTCGCGCGCGCTGACGGGCCAGTCATACATGTCGCGCGCGATGACAAACGCGCGGAAGCCATGGCGCAGGCGCTTGGGTTTCTGGCGCCGGAGGTGACAGTGCTGCGCTTTCCGGCTTGGGACTGTCTGCCCTATGACAGAGTGTCGCCGAACCCCGAAATCGCAGCAAGCCGGATGGCGACGCTGGCCGCGCTTGCACATGGCATACCCGGGCCTTTTGTCTTGCTGACCACTTTGGCGGCTGCGCAGCAACGCGTGCCTGCGCGGGATGTCGTGGCGGCCGCATCGTTCCGTGCGGTGGTGGGGCGAAGAGTGGATGAAGCGGCGCTGCGCGGCTGGCTGGTGCGGATGGGGTTTTCGCAATCATCCACAGTGACGGAACCCGGCGATTTTGCAATCCGGGGCGGTATCGTCGATATATTTCCACCGGGTGAGGGGGGGCCGGTTCGGCTGGACCTGTTCGGCGATGTGCTTGACGGGGCGCGGCGCTTTGATCCAGCCACACAGCGCAGCAAGGAGAAGCTTGCGCAGGTAGAATTTGCCCCAGTGTCGGAGATCATCCTCGACGATGCGGCAATCATGCGGTTTCGTCAGAATTATCGGGTCGAATTCGGGGCAGCAGGCAGCGATGATCCCCTTTACGAGGCGGTCAGCGCGGGCCGTAAGCAGCAGGGCATGGAGCATTGGTTGCCGTTCTTTCATGAGCGGCTTGACCTGCTGTTCGACTATCTGCCGGACGCTCCCGTGACCCTTGATGATCAGATCGATGCAGTGCGTCTTGCACGTTGGGAGGGGATTGCAGATCAATATGATGCGCGACGCGAGGCCATGCAGGCAAAGGCGCGTCTGGATACTGTCTACAAACCTTGCCCTCCGGCCTTGCTGTATCTTGATGAGGCGGCATGGCAAAAAGCTTTGGCGCAGCGCCGGGTGATGCAGTTCAACCCCTTGCGGGTGCCGCCGGGACCCGGTGTCGTGGATGCGGGCGGCCGGGCAGGGCGCAGCTTTGCGCCAGAGCGACAATCTGCAGCAAACGTCTTTGATGCGCTCGCAGGGCATATTCGTGACAGATTGTCCGAAAGCAATGTCCTGATGGCCAGTCACAGTGAAGGCGCGCGTGAGCGGTTGAAAGGCTTGCTGGACGATCACGGTGCCCCTGCTGCGCGCGATGTCTCGACCTTGCGTGATATTCCCGGAGGCAAAACAGGACTTTATCTGACGGTCTGGCCGCTCGATGCGGGCTTTGAGGCACCGGGGCTGACTGTAATTTCGGAGCAGGATGTTCTGGGCGATCGGCTGGTCAGTCGCGCGAACCGGCGCAAGCGTCCAGAAAATTTTCTGACCGAAGCGCAAAGCCTGTCACAGGGTGATCTGGTCGTGCATGTTGATCACGGCGTCGGGCGTTACACAGGTCTGGAAACGATCACAGCAATGGGCGCCCCGCATGAATGCATCGCGCTGGAATACGCTGGCGGCGACAGGCTGTTCCTACCTGTCGAGATGATCGAACTGCTGTCACGATACGGCCATGACGACGGGCTTCTTGACAAGCTCGGGGGCGGAGCATGGCAGGCCAAGAAAGCCCGACTGAAGGCCCGGATCCGCGAAATCGCCGACAAGCTGATCCGGATTGCCGCCGAACGGCAGTTGCGCAGCGCACCGCGCTTTGATCCGCCGGACGGGATATGGGAAGAGTTCCTCGCGCGTTTTCCCTATGCCGAAACCGATGATCAGTTGCGCGCGATTGAGGATGTGCTGGAAGATTTTGAAAGTGGCCGACCGATGGATCGGCTTGTTGTCGGTGATGTCGGGTTCGGCAAGACCGAAGTCGCCATGCGTGCAGCCTTTATCGCGGCAATGTCTGGGGTGCAAGTCGCCGTCATAGCGCCGACAACCCTGCTCGCCCGCCAGCACTTCAAGACCTTTGCCGAGCGTTTTCGCGGCTTGCCTGTCAAGGTGCGCCCACTCTCACGGTTTGTTTCCGCCAAAGACGCAAGCGGCACCCGCGAAGGACTGGCGAAAGGGACAGTGGATATCTGCATCGGAACGCATGCCCTGCTGGCCAAATCGGTCAAATTCGCCAATCTCGGGTTGCTTGTGATCGATGAAGAGCAGCATTTTGGCGTCAATCACAAGGAACGCCTGAAGGAGTTGCGCAGCGACATTCATGTGCTGACACTGACGGCAACACCGATCCCCCGGACGCTTCAGCTTTCGCTTACCGGGGTCCGCGATCTGTCGATCATTCAGACCCCACCTGTCGACCGATTGGCGATCCGCACCTATGTCAGCGAGTTTGACACAGTGACCTTGCGAGAGGCGCTTTTGCGGGAACATTACCGGGGCGGG
>SKWJ01000337.1 GCA_007128995.1 Paracoccaceae bacterium | reverse complement strand
CGAGGGGCTCGCGGCCTTTTATCAGGCAGATCTCTCTGACGGTTCGGCACTCGGCGCGGTTGCCGCAGCTCTGCCCGAGGGGTTGGATGGGCTGATCGCCTGCCCGGATATTGACGCGCTTGCGCCACGGGACACGCTGCTTCTTGGCTTGCTGGCGCCGCGCGTGCTTGCCGAAGCCCTCGCCCCGCGCATGGCACGGGGCGCATCGGTCGTGTTGCGGGGCGCGCCTGCTATGCCGCATCGGCCCGAAAACCTGCCCGAAATCCGCGCGGCCATGGCGCTTCGGCACGCGGATGCAGGCGCGTTTGTCGCCCGCTGGGGCCTGCATCTGGACCCGGCGCGCACCGCCCGCACTGTCGGCTGGGCGTTGATCGCATGGGTGATGGCGCATTGCTGGCGCTATGCTGACCGCGATATCCGCATGAACGCGGTTTCGCCAGCCAGCGCCAGTGGCCATTTGCCCCCGGAAATTGTCGCCGCCCGCGGTCATGATGCCGCGATGGGCGCAGGACAGGCCGCACAGGCGGCGCTGTTTCTGCTGTCCGATCTGTCGCGGGGGATGACAGGGGCCAATCTGGCTGTGGATGGCGGGTTGTCGGCGCAGGCGCTGTGTCGCGCGGACGGGATTTGAGACAGGCGAAGTTGGCCAGGAAAGGACCAAGGCAATGACTACGATTTTCTGGATCATCGCACTGATCATCGTGATTGCGGCGCTGATCGCGCTTGCAGCGGCCTTTTATGAACGTGCCAGCAATGCGGTTTCCCTCGTGCGCACCGGTATCGGCGGGCGCCGGGTGGTGATCGAAGGCGGGCTTCTGGCGCTGCCGTGGTTTCACGAAGTGGCGCGCGTCAACATGCAGACAATCCGACTGGATGTTCAGCGCCGGGCCGATCAGTCGCTGATCACGCGCGATAAGCTGCGGATTGATGTCGGCGCAGAATTCTACCTGTCGGTGCCGCCCGAGGATGCCAGTGTCGCGCGCGCCGCGCAGGCACTGGGCCGACGCAGTTTCCAGCAGGATGAGTTGCGCATATTGCTGGAAGGGATCTTCGTCGACGCGCTGCGCGCCGTGGCCGCGACACGCACGATGGACGCGTTGCACGAAGGGCGGGCCGAATTCATGGCCAGCATTCGCAGCACGGTCGCGCCGCAGGTCACGGGGTACGGGCTGCAGCTTGATGCGGTGGCCCTGACCGCGCTGGACCAGACACCGTTTTCGGCGCTTGACGAAAACAACGCCTTTAATGCCGAAGGGCTTCGCAAGCTGGCGCAGATGATTGCGCAGTCCAAACGCGAACGCGCCGAGATCGAAAGCGAGACGCAGGTTTCCGTGCGCCGCGCCGCCATGGAGGCCGCCCGTGCGCAACTCAATATCGACCTGGAAGAGCGCCGCGCAGAGATTTCACAAGCACAAGAGGTCGAGGCGCTGATGGCCGCGCAGCTTGCCGAAGTGGCGCGCGGCAAGGCTGAGGCCGAGCGCGCCAGCGCCGAGGCGCGCATCCGGATGGAGCAAGGCATACAGACTGCCGATATTGCGCGCGAACAGGCCATCCGCGCTGCCGAGATCGCACGCGCGCAGGCGCTGGAACTTGCCGAGCAAGAGCGCAGCGCCTTGGTTGCGGCCAAAAGCCAAGCGGAGAGCCGCGCCTTGGCTGAGGCTGATCTGGCCCGCGCCGAGGCTGTGCGCGCGCAAGAGTCCGTTGAAACCGCGCGCGCCGAGGCCGAGGCCGAGCGCCGCCGCCTGCTGGCGCGGATTGCCGCCGAAGCCGAAGCCGAAGCCGGGGCGCGGCGGGCCGAGATCGGCGCCGAGGCCGAGCGCAGGATGGCGGACCAGCGCCTGCAGACCGCCAAGCTGGACGCCGAGGCGCAGGTGGTAGCGCAACGCGCGCAGATTGCCGCGCTGTCAGAACGCATCACGGCCGAGAATACCCGCTCGCCGGAGAACCTTGCTCATGCGGCAGAGCTGGCGCGGCTGGAAGCCATGCCGAAAATCGTTGCCGAAATGGTGAAGCCCGCCGAGAAAATCGGGAACATCAATGTCACGCAGGTCGGCACTGTGGAGGGTTCGCGCGGGGCAGTCTTGCAAGCGCTGGAATCCGTGCTGGAACAAACGGTCCATGCGCCGGGTCTCAGTCGCTTGCTGGAACGCGTGCACGATGACATCCGCCATGAGGGCACACGCCGCCGTCGCGACAGGGATGATTGAGCGCGCTTTGGCGGCCTGATCTGCCGGTATACATAATTCAGGTTTTTTCGCGAGTATTTCAGATAATTTGCTTATTGCGGCATTTCATGTATACATTGTAGCGGTGCTTCAGGGAGAGATGATGATGACTGTTACTTCCGTCCGAACCGTTGCCGACATGTTACAGGGTTTCTCGATCGAGGTGATGCCGCGCACGGCTGCGAAGATCCCGGATTTCCGTGCGATCCTGCCACCCGGAACGCGGGTCTATATTGCCCATATTGATGGGACACCGATTGGCGACATGGTTGCGACAGCCCGCCGTCTGGCGCAGGAGGGGTTCGCCGTCATGCCGCATTTTCCGGCCCGCAGCATTCGCAACCGGCCAGAACTGGATGACTGGATTGCGCGGTATCAGGGCGAGGCCGGTGTGCATGAGGCGCTGGTTCTGGCCGGGGGGAACGCAACGCCTATCGGTGATTTTCATGCCTCCATGGACCTGCTGAAGACAGAGGCATTTCTGGCCGCCGGCTTTGATCGGCTGCATGTTGCCGGGCATCCGGAAGGAAACCGCGACATCGATCCGGCAGGGGGCACAGCAGGTGTTGATGACGCCTTGCGCTGGAAAGCCCGCTACGCCCACGACACGGGCGTCGAGATGGCGGTGGTGACCCAGTTCCTGTTCGACGCCGAGACGGCTGTGACCTGGATTGCCCATCTGCGCGAGGCTGGAATCGCGCTTCCGGTGCATCTGGGGATTGCAGGCCCTGCCAAGTTGCAGACACTTCTGAAATTCGCGATTGCCTGCGGCGTTGGACCCTCGCTTGGGGTACTGAAGAAACGGGCGCGCGACCTGAGCAAGCTGCTTCTGCCCTTCGAGCCGGATGACATGGTCCGTGCGCTGGCGCTGAAGGCCCAGTCAGACCCGGATCACGCGCCTGCGCAGGTGCATTTCTTCCCGCTGGGGGGCATCCAGACCTGTGCCGATTGGGCGCGGCGGCAAAGTGCAGGACCACTGCGCCAGGTGGTCGGATAGGCAGTCATGACATAGGGGCGGCGTAGATGGTCAAGCTCACTCAGGGGCGCATTCTGCAAGCGCCTGAACGGTTCTTTATCAATGGAGACTGGGTTGAACCGGCCTCTGATCGCAGGCTCGATGTGATCTCGCCCGTGTCAGAGGCGCGACTTTTCAGCTATCCCGAAGGTTGCGTCACGGATATGGACCGCGCTGTCGCTGCTGCGCGCAGTGCCTTTGACGTTGGCCCCTGGCCACAGATGCCTGCAGCACACCGCGCCGCCGCCCTGCGCCGGGTGGCCAGTCTGATCAGTGAGCGGTTGGAGGAAATTGCCTGGGCCTGGACAACGCAGGTGGGGGCTCCGATCAGCCTGACGCGCAAGCTGGTTCCGCAGAATGCGACGCTGTTCTCGTATTATGCCGATCTGATAGAGCGCACCCCTTTCACGGATCATCGCCGCCGAGATGACGGGGGCGAGGTGCGGGTGCTGCGCGAACCCGTGGGCGTCTGCGCGGCCATTTCACCTTGGAATGCGCCGATGGTTCTGCTCTCATACAAGATTGCTGCCGGTCTGGCGGCTGGCTGCACAATGGTGGCAAAACCGTCGCCCGAGACGCCACTCGAAGCCTATATCATGGCGGAATGCATAGAAGCTGCTGGCCTGCCGCGCGGGGTTTTCAACCTTGTGCCCGGCGGGCGCGAAGCGGGCGACCATCTGGTACGTCACCGCGATATCGACAAGGTGGCCTTCACCGGGTCCACGGCTGTCGGCAAGCACATCATGCGCGTGTGTTCGGAACGGCTGGCGCGCGTGTCGCTGGAATTGGGCGGCAAATCGGCGGCCGTGATGCTGCCGGATGCGGATTTTGCCAAAGCCCTGCCCAGTCTGATGGTATATTGCATGCCGATTGCAGGTCAGGTCTGCTTTTCGCTGACGCGCCTGCTTGTGCCGCAAACCCGCAAGCAGGAATTTCTGGATATCTTTGTTCCGGCGGTCCGCCAGATCAAGCTTGGGGATCCGGCTGATCCTGCCACCCAGATGGGCCCGCTTGCAATGGCGCGCCAACGGGACCGGGTTGAGGCGTATATCGCTGCCGGGCGCGCCGGCGGGGCGCAGCTGGTCTGCGGGGGCGCACGCCCGAAAGGCCGAGAGACAGGATATTTCATTGAGCCGACAGTCTTTGCCAATGTCACCCCCGAAATGGTGATCGCGCAGGAAGAGATCTTTGGCCCGGTCGTCTCGGTCATCGGCTATAGCGATGAGGACGATGCCCTGCGCAAGGCGAATGCAACCGATTACGGGCTGAACGGCGCTGTCTATTCCCGCGATACAGACCGCGCTTTTGCCTTTGCGCGGCGCATGCGCACGGGGGGGCTGACGATCAATGGTCTGATCGTCGATCCCAAGCATCCGTTTGGCGGATATCGGCAATCGGGTATGGGACGCGAAGGTGGGCCTGAGGGGCTGGACAGCTATCTTGAGGTCAAGACAGTTCATATCGCAGGCTGATCGGATGGAACCCATCACCGAGGATCTCGTGTTGCAAACTGACCGGCTGATCCTGCGGCCGCCTGCGCCCGAGGATTACCCGAGCTTCGCCGCCTATTTCCGGTCCGAGCGGGCGCGCTTCACGGGCGGGGCGGATGATCCGATCCTCGCCTGGAACCGGTTCTGTGTCACACTCGGGCACCGGATCATGCGCGGGTATGGCGTGTTCACCATGCTCGAGCAGGGGACAGGCGCGGCAATCGGCGCAGCAGGGCCCTTTTTTCCCGAAGGATGGCCCGAGCCCGAACTGGCGTGGCAGATCTGGGCGCCAGAGGCCGAAGGCAAGGGTTACGCACTGGAAGCGGCGCATGCAGTGCGCATCTATGCCCGCAGCCATTTGGGGTGGCCACGACCAGCCAGCCTGATCGCGCCCGATAACACGCGTTCTCAGGCATTGGCACGCCGTCTCGGCTGCGCGCATGAGAGTGATTTCATGCATCCGCATTTCGGTCAGTTGCAACTCTGGCGCCACCCGTCGGAATAGTTGCCGCGCATATCCTTGCCGGGGTCACCCGGCAGGTGTGCGTCTGCGCAAGATCCGCTGGCGCATGGCTTCCGCAGCAGGCAGAACGCGTTGCGGGTCAAGGCAATATGTCCAGTCCTCCAGCCTGCCAAGGTTGGGATCAAGGCGCAGCACATCGGCCAGTGTCTGGTCCTGTGCGCGCGCCTGTCCGAGGGCACGCGTCACATGGGCTGTGGCCTCGGCGCGTGACATGTGGCGGGCAAGGGCAAAGCTTGCCGTCTCGGCCATGATGGCGCCCTGCGCTGTCTCCAGTTGCGCGGCCATGCGTGCGGTGTCGGTCACGAAACTGTCCAACAGGTCTGCTGCGTGGCGCAGCCCGGTGCCAGCGCACAGGGCCATTTGCGGCAGCGCCAACCATTCAAGCGCCCAGACGGCGCCATCGCGTTCTTCCAGCGGTTGGGCAGCCTGTGCCAGAAGCGGGTGCAGACTGGCGCTGTACTGGGCCAATGTCACCAGTGCTTCGGCAGCAACCGGGTTGGATTTCTGCGGCATTGTCGAGGACCCCCCCCCAGAGCCGGCGCGCATCTCGGCAATCTCGCTGCGCCCAGAGACAATCAGATCGCGCGCCATCTTGCCCAGGGCGGCTGACAGGCGCACCAGCCACGCGCCCAGCAGTTGCGGGCCAGTGCGGTCACCATGCCAGGCGGGTGCGGGATGCAAATCAAGCCCCTGCGCCAGCGCGTCGCTCAGGGCGGTGGCCGCGTCGCCGACCGCAGAGGCGGCGCCCGAGGCTCCGCCGAACTGTACGCGCAAAACCTGACCGCGCAGGCCCGGCAGCTCTGCCTCCAGCGCAATGAGGGGCTGGGCCCATGTCGCTATCCGCAACCCAAGGGTTATCGGCGTAGCAATCTGGCTGCGCGTGCGCCCGGCCATCAGGGTAGCGGCATGGGCATCACTGGCCCGATGCAACATATACAGGAGCCGCGACAGCCGGTTCTCCAGCAAGTGCAGCACGTCGCGCCATTGCAGGACATGGGCGCAATCCACGATATCCTGAGATGTCGCGCCCCAGTGAAGGGCCGATCCGTCAGCCCCCAGTTCGGCCCCCAGTTCGGCAACCAGCGCAGGAACCGGAACACCGGCGCTTGCCATACCCTTGCCCAAGGCTTCAGGCTGCACCTGCACCGTTGCCAGATGTTCTCGGACGCGGCGCGCGGCATCCTGCCCGACCAGACCGACTTCGGCGCAGGCCTGTGCAAGGGCGGATTCGACAGCGATCATATGCCTGATGAAGGCATGGTCAGACAGCAAGGCGCTGGCCTCTGCATCCCCGAACAGCGGCGCGGTCAGCGGGCTGGTGAAGGGCGCAGGCGTCATGCCACAGGCCGCAAACCCAAGATCGCACGTGCCTGCTGCCATGTGGCAACCGGGCGGGCGTGTTTCTCGCAGATTGCAACTGCCCTCTGCACCAGCGCGGCATTCGAGGGCGCGAGTGTTGCCCGGTCCAGCCTGACATTGTCTTCCAGCCCGGTGCGGGTGTGCCCTCCCCGCGCGATGGCCCAGTCATTCACGAGAT
>SKWJ01000084.1 GCA_007128995.1 Paracoccaceae bacterium | reverse complement strand
CGCGACGTGAAGCAGCATGTGTTCGAGGAGACGGTCGCAGCCATGCTCGATCTGTTTCCGTCATTCCGCAAGGTAAAGCTCTTGCGTCAATGGGGGGGGCATCTGGACATCGCCCATGATGCCAGCCCCATCGTCTCGGCGACGGATGTCCCCGGACTTTTCGTTTCTGCCGGATGGTGGGGTGGCTACAAGGCAATCCCTGCGGGCGGGCTTTGTCTTGCGCATCTGCTGGCGACCGGCACACCGCATCCCCTGGCCGCGCCTTTCGGGTTGGGGCGTTTTCGGCATCTGGACTATGTGCTCGAAGCAGGCACGACCACAGCGAGGTAGACCATGCTGCTGATCCACTGCCCGTTCTGTGGGCCGCGCTCGGAAATAGAGTTCAGCTACGGAGGGCCGGCCGCCCCGCCCCGGCCAGATGACCCGGCGCAACTGTCCGATGCAGACTGGGTGGATTGGCTGACAGTGCCCGAAAACCGCATCGGCCCGGTGCCAGAGCGCTGGTGCCATTCCAAAGGGTGCGGGGCCTGGCTGACCATAGTGCGCGATACACGCACGCATGAGATCCTCGAGGTGCGGCATGGCGCCTGAGCGGCTGACCGAAGGGGGGCGGATCGACCGCAGGCAGGTGCTTCGGTTCCGATTTGACGGGCGCGAGATGACCGGCCATCCGGGCGATACACTGGCCTCGGCTCTGCTGGCCAATGGCGTGCGGATCGTGACGCGCAGTTTCAAGTATCATCGCCCGCGCGGGATCATGGGCTCCGGCGCGGAAGAACCCGCAGCGCTGGTCGCGCTGGCAGGCTCGGCGGCGCAGGGCAATGTCGTACCAACCCTGCTGCCGCTGACAGAGGGGCTTGATGTGCGCTCCATCCATGGCTGGCCTTCGGTACGATTTGATCTCGGGGCAGTGGCGGGGCTGGTCTCGCGCCTGATCCCGGCGGGCTTTTACTATAAAACCTTCATGTGGCCGGACTGGCACCTTTTTGAACCCGCGATCCGCAAGGCTGCCGGTCTGGCCCCTGCCCCCGACGCCGCGCCCGAGGGACGATTCGAGACGCGAAATGCGCATTTTGACCTGCTGATTGCGGGCGCCGGTCCAGCGGGGCTGATGGCTGCACTGACAGCTGCACGCGCCGGTGCGCGCGTTATGCTGGTGGATGAGGGAACGGAGGCCGGGGGCAGTCTGCTGGCGCGCAAGATCGAGATTGATGGTGGACCTGCCATGGACTGGGTTGCGCGGACTGTCGCGGAATTGGCGCGGCTGCCCAATGTCACGCATCTGCAACAGACCACCGCATGGGGCTGGCGCGAGCATGGGCTGGTGATGGTGCAGGAGCGTGCGCCTGGGCATCCAGGGCTGATCGAGCGCGGCTGGCGCGTGCGCGCGCGCCATGTCATCTGCGCGACAGGGGCGCACGAGCGGATGCTGGTCTTTGCAGGCAATGACCGGCCGGGCGTCATGCTGGCCTCGGCCGCACAGGCCTATGTCAACCGCTGGGGGGTGCGGCCGGGGCAGCGGGCGGTGGTCTTCGCCAATAACTCCAGCGCCCATGAGGTCGCGCGCGACCTGCGCGCCGCCGGGGTAGAGCTTGCCGCCGTCATCGACAGCCGTGAGGGCGTAGAGGCCAATGATCTGCCGATGCGCGCAGGCTGTCAGGTGTTGCGCAGCTTCGGGCGTATGGGGCTGCGCGGTGTCGAGGTTGCGCCAAGGGGCGGCGGCGGCCCCGAGCGCATCGCCTGTGACCTGCTTGCGGTGTCGGGCGGGTGGAACCCTGCGGTACACCTGCATTCGCAATCACGCGGGAGCTTACGCTGGGATGAGGGGATCGCGGCGTTTCGCCCCGGTTGCGTGGCGCAGTCCTCGGCATCTGTTGGGGCGGCTGACGGGCAATTCGGGGTGGCGGACGCGCTGCGCTCGGGCGCTCAGGCCGTGGCCGCGCATCTGGGCGTGCCTGTGCCGGATGTGCCGCAGGTCGCAAAGGTGCCGCCCTACAGCATCGCGCCACTCTGGGCCGTCCCGGGCAAAGGCAAATCCTTCGTCGATCTGATGAATGATGTCACCTTGGACGATATCACGCTGGCCAATCGCGAAGGATATGGCGCGGTGGAACACGCCAAGCGCTATACCACTGCGGGCATGGCGCTGGATCAGGGCAAGACCGGCAATGTGAATGTGATCGGCATTCTGGCCGGGTTGCAGGGCAAGGCCCCTGATCAGGTCGGCGTCACGACCTTCCGTGCGCCCTATACGCCGGTGAGTTTCGGCAGCATCGCGGGCGGAAAGGCTGGACCATCTGTCCTGCCCTTCCGTCACACACCCCTGACAGCCTGGCACATGGCCGAGGGTGCAGTGATGTATGAAGCTGGCGCGCGTTGGCGGCGGCCCGGATACTACCCGCGCGCGGGCGAGAGCTTCCGGCAGACCGTTGATCGCGAGGCGCGCGCTGTGCGCGAGGGCGTTGCCATCTATGACGGCGCACCGCTTGGGGTCTTTGCCATTGAGGGGCCGGATGCACTGCGCCTGATCGAGCATGCCTGCACCGCGCGCTATGGCACGCTTGCGCCGGGGATGGGGCGCTATGGACTCATGCTGACAGAGGATGGACTGATCTTCGATGATGGCGTCACCTTCCGCCTGTCGCAGGATCGGTTCGTGATGTCCTGCTCGACCGGCAATGCCGAGGCGGTGGCGCTGCATCTGGAAAAGATCCTGCAAATTGACCGGCCTGACTGGTGCGTGCATGTGACCAATCTGACCCATCAATGGATGAACGCCACCATTTGTGGCCCGCTGGCGCGCCTTGTGCTGGGGCGGTTGACCGAAATGGACCTGTCGACCGAGGCATTTCCCTTCATGGGCTTGCGCGAGGGGCTGGTTGCGGGGGTGCCTGCACGGGCTGCACGGGTCAGCTTTACGGGCGAACTGTCCTATGAAATCAACGTGCGCCCGCGCGATCTGCCTGCGCTGTGGGCCGCGCTGCTGAAAGCCGGGGCGACCGAGGGGATCATGCCCATCGGGTCAGAGGCCAATCATGTGCTGCGGGTGGAGAAGGGGTTCCTGTCGCTCGCTCATGAGGCCGATGGCACGGTCGACCCCTATGATCTGGGCATGGGCTGGGCCATGGCGCGCAAGAAGGGCGATTTCATCGGTCTGCGTTCGGTGCTCTTGCGCCGCGCGTCGGGGCGGCCACGGCGCGAACTGGTCGGGCTGATGCCCGAGGAACCGGACACCGACACGCCCGAGGGCGCGCCGATCACACCGGGCGGTCAGCGGATCGCCTCGGAAGGGCTGGTGACGGCCTGTGTGCATTCAGTCAGCCTCGGTCGGCGCGTGGGGCTTGCGCTGCTCGTCGATGGCCGCGCACGGATGGGTGACGTGGTGCAGGTGCGCCTGCCGGAACGCTGCATCGCCGCCCGGGTGGTTGCGCCGGTCTTTCACGACCCTGACGGCCTGCGGATGCGGGGCTGAGCGATGGCATATCAGATCCGCATATCACCGCCGCAAAGGCACACGCTGTTCGATCTGCGCGGGACGCCGCAAGCACTGGCCGCGCGCCTGCAAGGGATCGTGCCGAACCTGCCAACGCAACCCTGCAGCCTTGTGCGGCATGGGCAAGGGACGCTGATGTGGCTCGGGCCGTTGCGCTGGTGCCTGATGGCCCCGCCAGAGGCAGAGGCCGCGCTAGAGGCCGCGCTGATGCAAGGGCCCGCAGACCATGACGCCGCGATCACCCTGATTTCGGATACACAGGCTTTTTTCAGGATATCGGGGCGGGATGCAGCAGTTGCGATGTCCATCGCCTGCCCGCTGGACCTGCACCCGACAGCCTTTGGCGTCGATCACGTGGCGCTGACCGATGCCTTCGGCGTGCGCGCGCTGGTGCTGCGAGAGGGTGATGACTGGATCTTGGGGCTGGAGCCGTCATACGCGGCTTATGTCGAGGCGCAACTGCGGCAGATCGTCTAGCGAACGTCGCGCGCCACCAGCGCCAGCATTTCGGCCCGGTCGATCAGGCCGCGGGCCGTGTGTGCCAGCACCAGCCCGGTCTGCGGAAAATGCAAAGGCATCGCGGCGCGATCGAGCTCTTCGGGGAAATGTAGCCAGCCCGCCAGATCGCCCTGCACCACGCGGTCACCGGCCCGGCAACGGCGATCGAACAATCCGCGCGCGGGGGCCATGACATGATCGGCGGGATCGATGATCGCGACCCGCGCGGCATTCGCGTTCCTGGGCAGCCGTGGTGCGTCGGCGAGCACACCCAAATGATGCAGCACGCGCCGCAGACCGGCTTCGGCCATGTCGGTGATCCCGGGATCGACCCCGCCACCGCCGCCAAGTTCGGCAGCCACGCAGGGCACACCTGCGCGGGCGCAGGCGGCATTGACCGACCTGTCATCGTTCTGGGCGCCCAACTGCCAGATCACGGGCAGGCCTATGGCCGTGGCCAAGGCCAGATTTGCACCATCGAGCGCGGCATCTGTGCCCGCCTGCGGCAAGCTGCAGGGCACGAAGACCGAGGCCTTGCCGCCGGAATGCAAATCGATCACGGCGTTGCATTGCGGGATCATCCAGCTTTGCAACCAGTCGGCGATCATGGCCGTTGGCGTGCCGTCAGGATCCCCCGGAAAGGCACGATTGAGATTGCCCCCATCGAGTGGCGAGCACCGGCTGCTGGCGGAAAACGCGCCGCTATTCGTGCAGGGCATCATGATCACGCGTCCGCAAAGCTCTTCAGGCTTCAGGTCGCGCGCAAGGCGCATGATCGCACTCGGTCCTTCGAATTCATCGCCATGCACAGCCCCAAGGATCAGCACGACCGGGCCGGGGGCACCGGCCAGCGTGATCACAGGCACCGGATAGCGCCCCAAAGGGTTGCGATTGTCCGACCACGGCACCAGCAGGTCGCCCGATTGGCGTCCCTCACGTTGCAGATCCACTGTCAGACGAAGGCGGCTCATCGGATATTGCCCGATGCTGAAAATTCCTCGATCATTGCTGCGAAATCAGCGGCGACTGCGGTCGGCTCGCGGCTGTTGTTCCAGATCATGCGCAGCGTGTAGGGCATTTTCGGTCTGAAGGGCACAGTGCGACAGCCGCACATGTGATAATCTTCGGCGCGGGCCGTTCCGACAAGCGCCAGACCAAGACCGCGTTCGACAAGCCGGATCATCGCTTCCGTGGTTCGTGCCTCGTAGCGGATGACCGGGCAGATGCCATGTTCTGCCAGCAAGGCATCGACCTGATGGCGGAATAGCGAATCGGCCCGGTAGGAAATCAGGCTTTGATCCTGCAGATCGGTCACAGTGATCTCTGCGCGTGTGACCAGCCTGTGGCCCTCGGGAACAAGACACATGGCCTCGCCATGCAGGATATCGCACCGGCTGAGCCTCGGATTGCCGGACGGACCACAGGCGAATCCGAAATCATAGGCATCAAGCGTCAGCCATTCGACGGCATCATCAGTCGATTGCACATCGAGCGCGATACTGGCTTGCGGTCTGCGCAGGGCGAATTGCGCCACGATATCGGGCAGAACACGCACTGCAAAGGAAGACGTGGTCACCAACCGCAAGGGCGCGGCGCGAAAATCGCGGATGGCCTCGGCAGCTTCGCGAATCCGGTCCAGCCCACCGAAAGCCCGCCGGACTGTGTCCAACAGCATCCGCGCTTCCGGCGTCGGGTTCAGATTGCGCCCGGCGCGATGAAAGAGCCGGAAGCCGACCTGCGTTTCCAGATCGGCCAGCAATCGGCTTACGGCAGGCTGCGACACGCCCAGAACAGCGGCCGCGTCTGTGACGGATCCAGAGGCGATCACATGCTGGAAGGCTTCTATCTGACGAAAGGTAAGTCTCATGACACGAGTTGGCGCAGAAAACCAGAGGTTGTCCAGTGATGAAACAGCAAGCACTGAAACCCCGTCAATAACAAAAACGCATGTGAGTGACGTAATTTGTTGACAGGCTGATGATTTGCGCTGGATACTCGCAGCGTCATAAGCAGCCACCCCGCAAGACGCCAAGGTGCCATGGAACAGGCTTTGTCATCTGCCCGCAAAGCACCCCCCAAGGGGTTTGATGCCGGGCGCATGCTGTCCGTATTCTGGCAGCTAACCAAAGCCGGACTTGTGCTTGCGTTTCTTGGCTGGCTGATCTGGCGCGGGATCGATGCCATGGATTATCGCTGGCAATGGTTCCGTGTTCAGCCCTTCTTCTACCGCGTCATTGATGGCGAGATCATCTGGGGCCCCCTTGTGCGCGGGCTGATCATGACTTTGCAGATTGCCTCGATCGCTGGCGTTCTGGCCGTGCTGATCGGCTTTGTGACGGCTTTGGCGCGTATGTCCGGGTCCTTTGCGGGACGGATCATAGCCACGGTCTATCTGGAGGCCATCCGCAACACGCCACTGCTGGTGCAGTTGTTTCTGGTCTATTTCGTGCTGGCCCCGATCATCGGTCTGGACAGGTTCTGGGCCGGAGTGCTGTGCCTTGCGCTGTTCGAGGGGTCCTTCGCAGCCGAGATCATCCGCGGCGGCCTGCGTGGGGTCGATCGCGGACAGTACGAGGCCGCCGATGCGGTCGGCATGTCAACAACAGACAAATATCGTTACATCATCATCCCGCAGTCACTGCCTCTGATCCTGCCGCCGCTGACGGGGCTTTTGATCTCGACCATAAAGCATTCGGCCATTGTCAGTGTCATTGCACTGGCGGAACTCACGACACAGGGCCTGAACCTTGTGTCGAATACCTTCATGGCCTTCGAGGTCTGGTTCATCGTTGCGGGCATGTATCTG
>SKWJ01000542.1 GCA_007128995.1 Paracoccaceae bacterium | reverse complement strand
TCTCTGATCATCCGACCGTAGTCGTCGTCCAGCTTGCTGACAATATGGTCCGCATATTCACGCGCCTCGGTTTCGGTGTCGCGCACGATGACATGCACCCGCAGGCCATAATCCAGAACGCGCCCATAGGTTTCGGCGCGTTCGGCCACTGCCGTCATGCGCTGGGCGATCATGTCCTTGGGCTCTGGCCACATAAGGTAGACATCGCATTCCGCCGCGCATAGATCGAGTGCCGCCGGGCTGTAGCCACCGAAATAGAGCAGCGGCCCACCGTGTTGCTGATAGGGTTTGGCGGGCGCGGTTGGAATGCCCGAGAACTGATAAATCTCGCCATCATGGTTGATTTCATCGCGTTCCCACGCCTGACGCAGAATCTGCACCACTTCGCGGCTGCGGCGATAGCGATAGGCGCTTTCCGCCACTTCGCCGGGGAAATCGGACGAAATCACATTCAATGTCAGCCGCCCCTTGAGCATGTGGTCCAGGGTCGCGACGGTGCGTGCCAGCATGATCGGCTGCATCTCGCCACAGCGGATCGCTGCCAGCAGGTTGATATCCTGTGTAACCTGGCTTGCCGCCGCAACGAACGAGAGGGTATCTTGCCCGACCTGATAGGATGATGGGCACAGGATATTGCGAAAACCGTTCTGTTCGGCGCGGCGCAAAATTTCTCCGCAATGCTCCCAACTGGAGCGCAGGTCCCCTTCCGGGACACCCAGAAACCTGTAATCATCCGAACACAAGGCTGCGAACCACGCCACCTCTGCCGCCTCTAGCTCCGCCGAGCGGACCGGCACCACTGTCATCTTGACCTTACCTCCCTGTGTCGCGTTTGCGCGATCTCCGGTCAAAATGCGTAGCATCAGATAAATATTAAATCAATAGAGTATCAATTCTTTGAATGCAGAAGCCTTCCCCGGCGGGAGGATGCATAAATTGTTATATTAAACAGTATCTTATTTGATTTTCAAGCTCTGGTTCGGGGCTGTCCGGGAACGGTGGACGGGCTGAGTCAGCGGACGTTTTCCGGTTCGGCTTCAACGTCAGTCAAGGTTTGAATAGCGTCGATCAGTGCCGCCTTGCGCAGCGGTTTCGCAAGGCAGGTCGAGAAGCCTTCGGCCGCGTAGCTTAACACTTGCTCTGGCATCACATTTGCAGTGATCGCAGCGGCCGGGGGCACTTTCCTGCCATCTTCCTGATAGGCGGCGATGATCTTGCGCAGCGCCGTGGGTCCGTCCATTTCGGGCATCGAGATATCAAAGAGCAACAGATCGAAATCCTGTTCCAGCGCCATGAAAAGCGCTTCGCGACCATTGCCAACGATTGTCAGCTGTATCCCCGTCGCGCGCAGAAGCGCTGCCAGCACCTTCTGATTTGTCAAATTGTCCTCGGCGACCAGAACGCGCAATTCTGACAGGTCCGGTGTCACATTGTGCGGGGGGACGGGCGTCGTGCTCTCCAGTTCCGTGGTCTGCGGCAGCGGAAGGGTAAGTTGCACGCGCGTCCCGCGTCCGGGGGTAGACGCGATATCAATCGTTCCGTCCATCATGGCCACAAGGTGCTTGACGATGGGCATGCCCAGCCCAGTACCCCCGAAGCGCCGCGTGATACTGACATCGGCCTGAATGAACTCGTCAAACGCGCTGTCGATCTGCGCCTGCGTCATGCCAATCCCGGTATCGGCTACGCTGATGTGCAGGCCTTCGGGGGTGGCCTTCGCGCAAAGCTCAACATGCCCGGTCCTGGTGAACTTGATGGCATTGCTGGTAAGGTTGTGCAGCACCTGCGTCAGTCGGTGCTCATCGCCAAGATACGAAGACTCGAGCTCTGGGGCGACATATGCCTCGAAGCGCAAGGCCTTGGCTTCGGCCTGAGGCTTGTGCAGCCGGGTGATGCGGTTCATGACCTTTGCCGGGCGGAAGGGGGCTTGTTCCAGCAGCATCTTTCCCGCCTCGATCTTGGACAGGTCGAGGATGTCATTGAGGATCGCCATCAGCCCTTCGCCACTGTTGCGGATGGTTTCGATCATGCGCAACTGTTCGGGGGCGCGGAGCTGCTCTTGCAGGACTTGTGCCATGCCCAGCACGCCATTCAGCGGTGTGCGCAACTCGTGGCTCATATTCGCCAGAAATCGCGATTTCAGCCGGTTCGCCTCTTCCGCGCGCTGCCGTTCTGCTTCAAGGCGCTCGTTCAATTGGGCGGCGCGAAAGGCAATGAGCGCAAAGGCCCATTGCAAGGCCGAGAAGGCAAGCAGAAAGGTGATGACCAGTGTCGCAACTGTCATTGTCGTTGCAGAGACATTCATCGCAAGCAGCGGCAGCCGGGCCAGATAGGCAATGCCGATTGCGGCAAAGGGAAGGCTTGCCAAAGCGGCAATATCCGGCCCGAAGCGTTCGGCCAGGGGCCAGGTCCGGCGCGCAATATGCAGCGATAGAACACCGTTGAGCAGCGAACTTGTCAGCACCAGAACATCAATGGTTCCCAACCAGAGCGCAAGGATCGCTTGCCCTGAAATGGCCATGACGGCATAGCCTGTATATTTGCGGGACGCCGAAGACGCGCCAAGCCCTGCACGTACGGCAAAATACCCAAAGACAATACCAAGATGCGCGCCCGCGATGACAAGGGCCGCGCTTACCCAGAACGGCAGGAAGGCATTGCCCATCAGGCCCAAAGTGGCCGTCAGGAAAGCAAGATTGGTCATGAACAGCCAGAGTACGCCGCGCTGTTCGCGACGGGTGGTTTCCCGGCGCAACGCCGATACGCAAAGCAGGAGCGAGAAAAGAACCAGCACCGCCGCGATTGCCACGACGATCCGCATCTCGATTTCCGGGCTCATGTTGATCGGGCGTTAAGCGGATACTCGGAACAAAACTGCACTTGTTAATCCTTGGTGTGATGGGTTCGCGATTGGGTCTTTACATTTTTACTCATCTATCAGGCCAATCTGCGTTTAAGTTCGCAGATCAACTATTCATTCGTTAACAATATTCTAGAAGCTCTGAACTCTTTAGTCTAGTGTTCACGCAGTCTTTACATATGGGCGGGGACATGTACTTGCGCGCACAGTCACGCGCGCGCACCCAAGCCAGTCTTGACGCTGTTGCTTGGGGTCTGACGGGCAGGTTCCGGGATCAACAGGTCCACAGCCGCGCTGCTCTCGTGATGTCAGGGTCTGCATGCTCGCGGCACGCGTTCAGGTGCGTGCTTTTTCGAATGCCATCCAAGCGCGTTCGAAAACGGCAAAGTCGAAATCGGGCGCTCGCGCGGGTTCGAGGATCAGTTTTTCCGTTGCCACCAGCTTGTCTATGCCCGCTTGCAGGCCCGAAATGACATCAGGCGGGATGACAACTGCGCCATGGCGGTCGGCATGAATCAGATCGCCGGGTGCGATCCGCAGACCAAACACCGTGACGGGTCTTGCGATTGATCGCACATGCACGAAGCCATGGCTTGGCCCAATGCTGCCAGCCACCACCGGAAAACCCTGTGGCAGATCATCGAGGTCGCGCATCACGCCGTTGGTCAGTGCCCCGGACAGGCCAAAGCCCTGGTGGATCGTGGTGTTGACCTCGCCCCAGAATGCCCCGATGCAGTCAGGAAAGTCCAGATCCTCGATGACCGCAACCGAAGGTGCAGGCGCGTCATGCATCGCGCGGTAATAGGCCATGCGGCGCGCACGGATGATTTCTGGTGCTTCTGAAGGTGGGGCCTTGGCGGCAATCTGTGCTGTGACTGCATAGCCGACAATCCGATGTCCGGGGTCTGAACACTGCATCGTCCCGCGCGTGAAAGCGTCGAAGCCACGACGGCCCTGCACCACTTCAATGGCGTTGCAGACAGTGGGGGTATCCACGCGGCGCAGAAGTTCATGCAGATCAGATGTCATTGTTGCAACCATGTCTTGAAGGCCGCGATCGTTGGCGCGGGCTGTTCCAGTGGGGGCAGATGACCTGCATCTGCGATGATGATCAGTTCAGACTGGGGCATCAGATTGTGCATCAGTTCGTGACGGTCACGGCGGCAAAGCCGGTCCTGCGCGCCCATCAGCACCAGCGCAGGGCCAGTGAACCGGCGCAAGATATCCGTCTGATCGACACGATTCATCAGCGCGAGAGACTGGCGGCGAAACACGTCCGGGCCCAGTTTTCGGGCCATGTCGAGGCAAAGGTCAAGAATGGGCCTGTCAGACGGGTCCGCCAGATAATTGGGTTTCAGTTCGTCCTGCATCACACTGTCCAGATCCCCTGCCAGTACGCGCGCGATCTGCGGGGCGCGACGCGCCCTGACCGCTGGGACTTCAGGAAGCGGGTTGGTATCCAGAAGCGCCAGTCGAGTGATCCGCGCGGGCGCCTGGCGCAGCATTTCCATGGCCACGATCCCGCCCATCGACAACCCCGCAAGCGCGAATTCGGCGGGCGCGTCTTGCAAGCTGGCCTCTGCCATCTGTGCGATCGTCTCGCCCATGACCGGAAGCGCATGATGCATAGGGCGTGGCCCCAGCGCTGCAGGGACGACTCCCCACATGCGCGCATCGCACATCATGCCCGGTATCAGCACAAGCGGGGTCATGTGACGCGTCTTGCACCCTCGGCAAGCGTTGCCAGTTTAGCCCAGGCGATTTCGGGATCGACCGCCCCGTAGCCGGCAAATGTGCCAAAGCCGCAGTCACTGCCTGCGATCACCCGCTCCTTGCCGACGATCTGGGTGAAACGGTCCAGACGTTGCGCAACCAGATCGGGATGCTCGATGAAATTGGTGGTCGTATCGACAGCGCCGGGCACCAGCACCTTGTCGGCCGGAATGGCGTCCGCGTGATCGCGAAAGACCACCCATTCATGCCCATGGCGCGGATTGGCCGTTTCAAAAAGCACGTACCGGGCGGGCACGCGCATAAGCAGCGGAAACATGGTGGCCATGTCGATATCGCAACAATGCGGCCCCTCATAATTGCCCCAGCAGATATGCAGGCGCACGCGATCTTTCGGCAGACCATCAAGGGCCCGTTCCAGCGCGGTGATATGGGTTTCGGCAACGCGCAGGAATTCGGCATCTGTCAGATCGGTAAACAGCATGTGCCGCGACAGGGCGAGGTCTGGGCAATCAAGCTGAAGGTCCAGCCCGGCGTCCAGGATCGTTTTGTATTCAGCCCTCATCGCGTCGGCAAGCGCATCCAGATAGGCCTGCCTGTCGGGGTAATATGCATTCTGCAAGAACAGGCTGATCACCCCGGGCGAGGCGGCATTCATGAATCCGCGTCCGATACCATGGGCGGCCATGGCCGTCTTGAGATTGGCAATATCCTTCTGCAAGTCCTGTCGTCCCCGGCTTTCCACCGGGCCGGTGCATTGGGGCCGTGCGTAACTGGGGGTTCCGCCCGACTTGGCCAGACGCTCAAGGAAGGATGGAAACAGTTTCAGATCCGCAGGTGCATTTCTGGGGCTGTCGCCGGAAAAGCCGCTATAGCGATCCTTGACATAGGTCGCATAGCTGATCTTTGAACATTCACCGTCCGAGACGATATCAATCCCCGCGGCTTTCTGGCGTCGGACATTTTCCATGACCGCAGCTGCCATGCAGGCGTCAAACGCATCCGTGTCGACCATGTCGCCGCGTTCGCGCGCAAACAGAAAATCCACCACCGCTTGCGACCGGGGAAGCGAGCCGACATGCGTTGCAAGCAGGCTCATGATGCGCTCCGGCTCGGGTGGTGGGTCAGTCCGGCAGGATCGTCGGTGTTGCGGATCCGGTAGAGAGCGGCCTCGCCGGTCATGGCGGGCGACAGGCTGCGTGACAGGCCGGGCGGGATGGCTGCAGTATCGCCCGGGTTCAGCACCGTGCTGCCCCCCTCCCAGGACAGGCGCCAATACCCGCGAACAGGCATAAGGACCTCGTGGCGTGCAGTCGAATAAGCCGCAGAGGGGATAGATCCGCGCGATAGAAGATCCACCTCGAAGCCGGGCCTGTCCCTCAACAGCGCGTCTGCGCCAATCACCTTGCAGGGCTGATGATCAGACAGCGCCATCATGTCCCAATAGCGCCCGATATAGTTGGGGATGACCTCGGCCGTGGTCGGTTCGGGAAAGGCGCGCAATTCGTCTTCGGTCAGCAAAGGCATGGGCAACAGGCCCTCGGGAAGACGGTCACCGCGCTTGGTGTCGTAAAGCTTGCCATTCGCCCCCAGAACCAGCCCGTGATCGCGCGCATCCTCAATCACCTGCGGGGCCCAGATCACACCGCCCCCGGCATCATCGCCGCCAAGGATTGCCATGATCATGCCGTAATCGGTTCCGATATTCTCGAAGCCGCGAAAAATCCCGGTGGGAATGTTGAAGATGTCACCTTCTTCCAGCACCACCTCTCCGGCTGTGCCCCGGCGCCCCCAGAAAAAGCGCCACCGCCCTTTCAGGACAAAGAACACTTCCGCCGTCCGGTGCGCGTGCAGTGAATTGCGGCAGTTGGGCGGCTGTCCGGCAGCCCCGATATTGAAGCCCGGCGTTTCCGCGATATGGACATGCTGATCAGGACTTTCCGAAACCCCGCCGCCGATGATCGTGAAGTTTTCCTTCTGATTGCTGCCCGGGGTATGGGCATCAATGAAGGCGGTTTTGCAGGGTTTCAACTCGCCATATCGGACGATGCGGGCGTCCATCTCTTCGGGGGTCATAGCTCACCTGTGTGCAGGACAATCTGTTTCCAGATCGCGGTTTCGTCAAAAAGCGTGTAATCGCGTCGGATGCCCCAGCCATGATGGCCGGCCGGTCCCCCCCATGGTCCGAATTCGGCATGGGTGGCGCCCATCACATGCACCTGCG
>SKWJ01000349.1 GCA_007128995.1 Paracoccaceae bacterium | reverse complement strand
CCCATGCCAAAAGCCACACAATGCTGCTGGGGCAATGCCGCGCCTTTCTCAAGGCGCATGATATCCACCGCGTGCAAGGGGCCGATACTGCCGGCTCGGCGCGCGAAGTGGCCGAAGCCGGCGCCCCGCATATGGCCGCCCTCGCCTCGGAACTCGCCGGAGAGATTTACGGCCTTGATGTGCTGGCGCGCCATATCGAGGATCACGGCAGCAACACGACCCGGTTTCTGGTCATGGGCCGGGACGCCGATCACAGCAGGCGCGGCACAGATGGCATGATGACCAGCTTTGTGTTCCGCGTGCGCAACATCCCCGCGGCGCTTTACAAGGCAATGGGCGGGTTTGCGACCAATGGCGTCAACATGGTCAAGCTCGAAAGCTATATGGTTGACGGGTCTTTCACCGCAACGCAGTTCTTCGCAGAGATCGAAGGCCATCCCGAGGATGGCAATGTCGCGCTGGCACTGGAAGAACTGGGATATTTCACCTCTTATCTGCGCATCCTTGGCACCTATCCGGCAGACCCCGCACGGCATTGAGAGAATAGCTTCATCACCGCGCGCGGGATCAAGGCCGAAGGCTGCTGCGCATCGCCGCACCGCGGCCCGACGCTGCGCGGCTTTGTGCCCGGAACCGCCAGTGCCCGTTCCGTCCCGCATAACCACCTGTTGCGCCCACATCGCCTGTCGCCCCTGCACCGCCTCGGGCGCAGGACCCAATTTTCAGCCAACGAAGCCTACCCCATGCGCCGGATCACACGCTCCAGCGCCGGACGCTTTGTCATGCGGTCCAGATAATCGCCAAGGCGGGCTTCCCGGATCGGAAATTTCGCGACCTTGGCCCAGATCCCGCAATGGGTAAGGATGATGTCGGGCACTGTCATCTTTGCCCCCATCAGAAACGGCCCCTCGCCCATGCGGTGCACCAGCGTGCGCTGACTGTTCTCGAATTCCCAGATCAGCGATTCCTTGATCGCGGACTGGCGCATTTCCGCAGGCAGCACGAAACTGTGGCGCGCCGCCATCCAGAGTGCTGCGTCAAATTCATCCAGCAGAAACTGCGTCAGGCTGTCCTGCCGCGCCCGGTCCAGCGTGCCTGCACCAAAGGTCAGCGCCCCATGCTTGTCCGCCAGATACTGAATGATCGCGGTCGAATCGGTGATCGGTGTGCCATCTTCAATCAGAACCGGCACCTTTCCTGCCGGGTTGAAACTCACCACCCCTTCCGAGCGGGGCGCGGCGGGCACATGGTCATAGTCCTGGTCCAGCTCTTCCAGCATCCAGAGCACGCGCGTCGCACGGCTGTTGGACTTGCCGATGACTGTATACATTCCCTGCCCCTTTTCTATCGCCGGACCAGCATCGCCAGCCGGATCAGCGCCCGTTCCATGACCGCCATGCTGGGCGCGTTCGAGGCTGAGCGCAAGGTCAGATCCGCCTCGATCAGATCGCCCAGCGCACGTTCCAGCCGGGCAACGCCCCAGGCCTGCGCCTGTGCCAGCAACCGGTCGCGGCGCGGGCCGAAGATCGGCGGGCGCGCTTTCTGTATCCCGGCCGAAGGGCCACCCGGATCACAGCTGATCGCATGCAGGCTGCGAAAATGACGCATCGCCATGATCGCAAGCGTGACCGCCGCCACCCCCTGCGCCTGTAGCCGCACCAGCAAGGGGCCGATCTGGGACGCCTGCCCTTCCGCGACAGCATGAAGCAGATCATCGACCGCCGCCTCATGGCTGAGCGGGGCCAGTTCTGCTATCTCTTCGGGCAAGAGCGGTGTGGGATCATCAAACTTGTAAAGCGCGATCTTTTCCAGCGTCTGGCGAAAATCACCCGGATCCAGCACCCGTGACAAGGCCACCAGATCGCGCATCGCCTCGGGGCTGACATCGGCAAGGCCCGCCGCCTGCAAAGCCGCCTCGATCTCTTCAGGGCTGGGCGGATCATCATAAAGTGCCACCGATGCCGCCTGCCGTGCCGTCTCAAACTGCTTGCGCAGTTTGGAACTGGCTTTCAAAGCGCCTGCCGTGACGACAAGCTGCGCATCCCCCGCGCGCCAGTCCGCAAGGGCCGCCGCAACCGGGTCTGCGACAGTGTCGCTTGCATCTTCCAACAACACGACGCGCGGACCGGGAAAGAAGCCTTGCGCTTTCAACGCATCCGAAAGTGCTGCTGGCGCGCGGCGCAGATCTGCGGCGGCCATCCGCTCCAGCCGCATTTCGACCTCACCCTCAGGGCCGACCATCGCGGCCACAAGTTCCTGACGTTTCAGGGCGACGCGCATCGCATCCTGCCCATAGATCAGCAGGCCGCTGATCTTAGGATCGGGCTTGGCAATCAGCCGGGCCAGATCACGCGCATTCAGTTTCATTCCGACAGCGCGGCGATCAGCCGGGTCGCGACCTGATCTGCCAGCAACCGCATCAACCGTGCTTCGGCATCTTCCTGCGCGCGCAGCGTTGCAAGCTGGGTATCGGTCGTTGAATAATTGGTAAAGTTGCGCAGGCGACCCTCGGCCAGAACATCCCCGGTCGCCAGATCGCTCAGGCTGTAGTCCAGTTCACCAAACAGCGTGATGCGCGTGTCCCCAAGACCTGCAACCTGCGCCGCGCCGCGCTCGGACATGGCAATGGTGTAATCAAGGCCGAAGCGCGGGCTTGAAGGCCGGCCAAGCCGGGTTTCCATCGCGGCCACGAAATCGAACTCTGCCGAGGTGACAGGATCGCGCGGCAGCACCTGCGCGCGCAATACCTGCCCGGCACCGCCCGGCGCATAGGCCGGCGCGAAACCACACGCCGCTATGGGCAGCGCGGCCAGCCCAAGCAGCAGGCGTCGGCGTTCAGATAACAACATTCACGATCCGCCCCGGAACCACGATCAGCTTTTTCGGCGCAGCCCCCGCCAAAGCCTTGATCACAGCATCATCTGCGAGCGCCAGTTTTTCAACCTCTTCCTTCGGCAGATCGGCAGGCACATCGATTTCCGACCGCCGTTTGCCGTTTATCTGGATCGGCAGCGTGATCGTGTCGCGTATCAGCAAGGCCGGGTCGGCCTTGGGCCAGGCGGCCTGCGCCACCAGCCCATCCCCGCCAAGCTTCGCCCAGATATCCTCTGCCAGATGGGGCACCATCGGCGCCATCAACTGTGCAAGCGTGCGCATCGCTGTCTTTTGCGCTGTCCCGCTGGCCGTGGATTTGGACAGCGTGTTGGTGAAGGCATACAATTCGGCAATCGCCTTGTTGAAGGCGAAATTCTCGATCGCCTTGGTCACATCGGCGATGGCGCGATGCAAGGCGCGCAGCAACTCGACATCAGCCTGCGCATCCCCGCCGTCTGGCAGCGCCGCGATTCGCGCACCCAGCATGCAGACCCGGTTCAGGTGCTTGTGCGCCGCTTCTGCCCCGGCGCTGGTCCATTCCACATCGCGTTCCGGCGGGCTGTCAGACAGGACGAACCAGCGCGCCGTATCGGCCCCGAAGGCGCTGATGATATTGACAGGGTCGACCACGTTTTTCTTGGATTTCGACATCTTGGCCGAGGGGATGATGCGCACAGGCTGGCCCGTCGTCCTCAGTCTGCCATCCTCGACATCTTCCGGCAGATGATAGACAGCCCGCCCCTTGTCATCTGTGGTGGTGTAAATCTCATGCGTCACCATGCCTTGCGTGAACAGCGCATTGAACGGCTCGGATGCGGATTCGGGCAGATGCCCGGTCCTGACCATCGCGCGGGCAAAGAAGCGCGAATAGAGGAGGTGCAAGATCGCATGCTCGATCCCGCCGATATACTGGTCCACATTCATCCAGTAGGCGGCATCTTCCGCATGGGTGGGGGTTTCGGCATGGGGGCTGGTGAAGCGCGCATAATACCAGCTTGAATCAACAAAGGTGTCCATCGTGTCGGTTTCACGCCGCGCGGGCTTGCCGCAGGCCGGGCAGGCACAATCGCGCCAAGTCGGATGCCGGTCCAGCGGGTTGCCGGGGATGGAAAAATCAATCGGCTGGCCGTCTTCATCATAGGGCAGCGCGATGGGCAGGTTTTCCTTGCGCTCGGGCACCACACCGCAGGCGTCACAATGCACCACCGGAATCGGGCAGCCCCAATAGCGCTGGCGCGACAATCCCCAGTCGCGCAGGCGGAACTTGGTCACGCCATGCCCCACCCCGCGCGATTCGCAAAATTCGATCGCAGCATCCACAGCCGCCTCTCCGGTCTGGACCTCGTCGCCCGCAAAGCCGCGCAGATAGCGCACGCGGTCTGTTTTGGGCGGCACGAAGGCCGTGTCGGTGACTGGCGCTTCATCATCCAGCGAGACAAAGACATCCGGATGTGGCAACCCGTATTTGCGCGCGAAATCAAGGTCGCGCTGGTCATGGGCGGGGCAGCCGAAAATCGCGCCCGTGCCATAATCCATCAGGATGAAATTGGCGATATAGACGGGCAGTTCCCAAGCGTTATCAAACGGATGGCGCACCGTGATCCCGGTGTCAAAACCCTTCTTCTCGGCCTTTTCCAGCGCCTCTTCGGTTGTGCCGATCTTGCGACACTCGGCCACGAACCCGGCCACGCGCGGGTCATGGCGTTCCAGATGCCGCGCCAGCGGATGATCGGGCGAGATGCCCACGAAAGACGCGCCCATCAGCGTGTCGGGCCGGGTGGTATAAACCTCTATCCGGTCAAACCCCTCAGGCGCATCCACCGCCCCGAAGGCAAATTGCAGCCCCCGCGACTGGCCGATCCAGTTGGCCTGCATCAGCTTGACCTTGGCAGGCCAGTCGCCCAGCCCGTCCAGCGCAGCCAGCAATTCCTCGGAATAGTCGGAAATGCGGAAAAACCATTGCGTCAATTCGCGCCGCTCGACCTCGGCGCCAGACCGCCAGCCCTTGCCGTCAATCACCTGCTCATTGGCCAGAACCGTCATGTCCACCGGGTCCCAGTTCACCACGGCATTCTTGCGGTAAACCAGCCCCTCATGCAGCATGTCGATGAACATCGCCTGTTGCTGGCCGTAATAATCCGGGCGGCAGGTGGCAATCTCGCGCGACCAGTCAATCGACAGGCCAAGCGGCTTCATCTGGCCCTTCATCACCTCTATATTCGCTTCGGTCCAGTCATTCGGATGGCCGCCCTGCTCCATCGCGGCGTTTTCTGCCGGCATGCCGAAAGCATCCCACCCCATCGGGTGCAGCACCGAAAACCCCTGCGCGGATTTGTACCGCGCGACGACATCGCCCATCGTATAGTTGCGCACATGCCCCATATGGATGCGGCCTGACGGGTAGGGGAACATCTCGAGCACGTAATATTTGGGCCGTGCCGGGTCGCGGCGGGCCTTGAAGACATCCGCCATCTCCCAGGCCTGTTGCCATTTTGCTTCGATCGCTTGCGCGCTGTAGCGCGTGTCGTCAAGGCTGGACATGCTGTTTCCTGTATGGGCCAAAGAAAACGCCGGGCGCAACCGGCCCGGCATCCTTAGCGCCCTGATACGACAAGGTCCAGATCATCGCCGCATCGCGGACGCGTGCTGCGCGCCTCACAGCCCCCGGTCACGGATCCGCAACTGGCGCGCGCGGGTCAGGATCGCATCTTCCACTGCGCGAATCGTCTCGCGGCTGGCAGGTCCGGCATTGGTCATCAGCGCCACATTCAGCGAGCGCGCATCCAGCGCCGGATCATTCACCAGAATCGCCGCCCGGTACGCGCGCCCGCCCCCCGGCGGCGTGCCAAAGCCCGTCACGATCACGCCCGAAAACGGGTCCACACTCTGCACAGGCAGGAAATCCAGCACCTCAAGCGAGGCATTCCACAGATAGCGGTTCACCTCGACCGTAACGCTGGGAGGCTGGTTGTTGCTGAACAGATCCCAGACGGTCGATTGCCCCTCGGTTCCATCCCTGACACGCTCCTGCGCCTGTATCTCTGCCGCCGCCGCGCGCGACCGCTCACCGCTTTGGAACATGCCGCCACATCCCGACAGCACCAGTGCCACGCCCAAAGCCACACCCACGCGCAAGACGCTGTTATATGCCATTGCCAAAGCCCCTCGTCATACCTTCCCCAATCTCTAGCCTGTTCACGGCCCTGCGACAAGGCCCGGCAACTGTGCCCGGCAACTGCACCCGGCACAGCCCGCCCCGCAGCAGCCCCGCAGACCCCACGTCAGACCGCACCTTGGGCAAGGCGTGACAATTCTGCACCAGATAACCCAGCTTGACACAGGCCCGTTTCGCTTTGTCTTGAAAACACCCTGCAAAAGGATGAAACAGGCTCAGACCTCGCCGCGACTGGTGAGGCGAGGAAACTCTTTGAAACACGAGGGAAACAAAATGAAAAAGCTTCTTCTTGCTTCGACCGCTCTGGTCATGTCGGCAGGCGTCGCAGCAGCAGACGTGACAGTCGGCGGTGACGGCCGTATGGGTCTGGAATATAACGGTGATGACGTACAGTTCACAAGCCGCGTACGCGTCTCTTTCACTCTGTCGGGCGAAACCGATGCAGGCATGGCATTCGGCGGTTCGATCCGCGCTGACAATGCACCCGGCGGCACGCGTGGCACAGCAGGTAACGTGTTCGTTTCCGGTGACTTCGGCAAACTGTCGATGGGTGACGTGGACGGCGCTGCGCTCAAGGCAGTTGGCGATCTGTTCTTCGGCAGCTTGACTGGCCTTGGTTTCCGTAACGAAATGGTCTATCTGAGCCGCTCCGTTTCTGATGATGCAAGCACCATCAACACCTTGGTCGAAGACGCTATTCTCGGCACTCTCGGCACAGACAACCGTCCACGCGCACTGTATGAGTACAGCTTCGACGGCTTTGGCATCTT
>SKWJ01000213.1 GCA_007128995.1 Paracoccaceae bacterium | reverse complement strand
CAAATACAATTTTGTCACCCCGATCATGAAGCCGAAATCGATGACACGCGGTGGCCTGCTGGAAGGAGTGCTGAAGAATTATCGGCGCTTCTACATGCGCAAGGCGCTGTTCCACTATCCGTGGCGGGGAACCGGCTATCGGCGCAAATATCTGCTGGGGTGTCTGAAGGCCTTTCTCAAGGCGGGTGTGCAGCGCCAGTTCTATGATCTTGGCAAGCATGGCTATTTTTCGTTGGAATCGCGCGACAATCTGGATTTTGGGTTCGACATGACCCGCACCATCGCCGAAGCGCAGTTGGCAGATTGGGAAGATCACGCTGACAAGAAGCGCAAAGCGCAGGAGCGCCGGGACGCTTTGCGTGCGCAGGGCAAGGCCCGTGCAGAAGAGCGCAACGCGATCAAGGCCTGCGGTGGCGGAGATCAACAGATGGAAGATGTGTCGCCGCGCAGTTTCAAAATGCCGAACGGCGCAGTCGCGACCCGCCACGAGCCTGCGGAATAGCGACCATGTCTGTCCTTTCGCAAGCAGGTGGGGCGCGCATCGGGCCGAATGCCGTTCTTCAACATCTGCCGGTCCTCGATGCCATAATCGGAGAGCGCCTGCGCCATGCGCTTCTCTACCGGGCTGGGGTGGAAGAGCCTCCGGCAGAGTCAGGCATGCTTGCGGAAGAAGATGTTGCGCGTCTGCACCATGCCGTGCGCCTGTATCTGCCGTCTCATGCCCATGAGATTCAGCGCAAGGCCGGGGTGGCCACGGGGGATTACATACTTGCCAACCGCATCCCTGCCGTGGCGCAGCAGGTGATCCGCGCCTTGCCTGCTGCGTTTGGGGCACGGTTATTGACGCTTGCAATTGCGAAACATGCCTGGACCTTTGCCGGATCAGGCCGGTTCCGGGTGCTGGGTTACACGCCCTTGCGCCTGGAAATTGCGGGCAACCCGCTGGCGATCGGCCCGGCAAGCGGGCCGATCTGCGCCTGGCATGCTGCGGTCTTCGAGCGGCTGTATACCCACCTTGTCTGGCCAGATGTTCGCGTCGCCGAAGAAAGCTGCGTTGCGTCGGGCGCGCCTGCCTGCGTGTTTGTTCTTCGCGCAGGCTAGGGCTGCGGCGGGGTGACGCTGCAAGCAGGTCAATGCGCCGCTTGTAAGTATCGCGAAATGTGATTTCTGGTCGTTTTTGAACTGTAAGGCTAAATTTACACTTGCCCGACTCGAGATTGGAAGGCAAAGTTGACATATGACAGTGAGTGATCATATCCCCGCCCGAATGCCGCACCCTCGTGCGATGTTGGAACTGATCAAGCCGATCACATGGTTCCCGCCGATGTGGGCTTATCTGTGTGGTATCATCTCGGTCGGGGTGTGGCCTGAATCCTGGGCGCTGGTTGTCTTGGGCGTGCTTCTGGCCGGTCCCATCGTCTGTGGCATGTCGCAGGCGGCGAATGACTGGTGCGACCGGCATGTCGACGCGATCAATGAACCTAACCGGCCCATCCCGTCTGGACGTATTCCAGGGCGCTGGGGTCTTTATATCGCGCTGGCGATGACCGGGCTTGCGCTGGTTGTCGGCTGGCAGCTTGGGCCATGGGGCTTCGGGGCGACAGTTGTCGGCGTGTTGGCGGCCTGGGCCTATTCGGCAGAGCCAGTCCGCGCGAAGCGCTCGGGGTGGTGGGGGCCGGGTCTGGTCGGGCTGAGCTATGAAAGCCTGCCCTGGTTCACCGGTGCTGCCGTCATCGCAGCAGGTGCCCCCCGTTTCGAAATTGTCGCAATCGCGGTGCTCTATGGTCTGGGCGCGCATGGGATCATGACGATCAACGATTTCAAGGCGATCGAGGGTGATCGACAGATGGGGCTAAGGTCACTGCCGGTCACAATGGGACCGGTTGATGCGGCCACAGTCGCGGGCACGGTCATGGTGATGGCGCAACTTGTTGTCGTCTTCTTGCTGCTGATCTGGGGGGCGCCCGTGCACGCAGGCGTGATCGCGCTGGGGATCGGTGTCCAGATCTGGGCGCTGGGGCGCTGGCGCCGCGATCCTGCACGGCTTGCGCCATGGTTTAACGGAACCGGCGTTGGGCCCTATGTGCTGGGCATGATGGTGGCGGCATTTGCACTTCGAGGGATTGGCGTATGACATTGTCATGGGTGCAGATTTTCCGCCTTGGTCTGGTGCAGGCTGCACTGGGTGCCATCGTGGTTTTGATGACATCGACGCTGAACCGGCTGATGGTGGTGGAACTGGCCTTGCCTGTTGTGTTGCCCGGGTTTCTGGTGGCCTTGCATTATGGTGTGCAGATAACCCGCCCCAATTGGGGCCATCTCGCCGATCAAGGCGGCAACCGCACGCGCTGGATCATCGCAGGCATGGGGCTGCTTGCCGCCGGGGGGTTGGGCGCTGCGCTGGCCATCCCGGTTCTGGAAACACATTTCGCGCTGGGTCTGGGCCTGTCGGTCTTGGCGTATGCCGTTATCGGGCTGGGTGTCGGGGCGTCGGGCACCTCTCTGTTGGCCTTGCTGGCAACAGCGACGGCAGAGCAGCGCCGCCCGGCGGCCGCGACCATCACATGGCTGATGATGATCGCGGGCATTGCGCTGACAGCAATCACCGCTGGCCAGTTTCTGGACCCTTATAGCCATGCGCGCCTGCTGGTGATCGTGATGATCATCTGCAGCGGTGCAGTGGCCGTGACGGTTCTGGCCGTTTGGGGAATCGAGCGGCGGGTCATTTCCCGCCCCGCGCCCCCACCACAACGGTTCCGCGACGGGTTGCGCGACATCTGGTCGGATACGCGCGCACGCCAGTTCACGTTCTTTGTATTCTTGTCGATGACCGCGTATTTCATGCAGGAACTGATCCTTGAACCCTATGCAGGGCTTGTCTTCGGGTATACGCCGGGACAGTCCACGCAGATGTCCGGTGCGCAGAATGGCGGGGTCTTCCTTGGCATGGTTCTGGTGGGTGTTGCCGCGTCAGGGCTGAGGATCGGTAGTTTGCGCAGCTGGGTGATGGCAGGCTGTATCGGCTCGGCACTGATGCTGGTCGCGATTTCAGGGGCAAGTCTGTGGCTTTTGCCGTTGGTTCCGCTGGTCGTGGGGCTGGGTTTTTTCAACGGAATGTTCGCCGTGGCTGCGATCGGCTCGATGATGCAGCTTGCAGGCGAAGGGCGTGACAAACGCGAAGGTACGCGGGTCGGTCTATGGGGCGCGTCGCAGGCGATGGCTGCTGGCTTTGGCGGTCTGACTGGCGCAGCACTGGTCGATCTTACGCGCAGCATCTTGCCTGTTGCTGATGCCTTTGGTGTAGTTTTCCTGTTTCAGGCAACACTCTTCATTGCGTCTGCGGTGCTCGCCGCGCGTATCATGTCACCGCGCCCAAAAGCGCTGATGGTTCCGGGAGAATAGACCATGGAATATGATGTTTTCATCGTGGGTGGGGGGCCATCAGGTGCGACTGCTGCGGATGATTTGTCGCGCGCCGGCAAAAAGGTTGCGCTGCTGGACCGTGCGGGCCGGATCAAACCTTGTGGAGGCGCGATACCGCCGCGCGCAATTGCGGATTTCGACATACCGATGTCGCAACTCGTGGCACAGATCACAACGGCGCGGATGATTTCCCCGACCGGGCGCGCTGTCGATATTCCCATCGAGAACGGGTATGTCGGAATGGTCGATCGCGAGCATTTCGATGAATTCTTGCGTGCGCGTGCCGAACGCAACGGGGCAGACCGCCTTACTGGGACATTCCTGCGCATCGAGCGCGATGTCGAAGGGACCCATGTCGTCTGGCGCAACAAAGCCTCGGGCGGTGAGACACGAACACGCACAAGACTGGTGATCGGGGCAGATGGCGCCCGCTCGAACGTTGCCCGGGCAGAAGTTCCCGGCGGCGACAAGATCCCCTATGTGATCGCTTATCACGAGATCATAAAGGCCCCGCCGGCAAATGATCACTATCACCCGGACCGATGCGATGTGATTTATGACGGACGGATCAGTTCGGATTTCTATGGTTGGGTCTTTCCGCATGGCAAGCATGCCAGCGTCGGGATGGGGACCGAGATCAACGGCGCCGACCTGAAAAAGGCCACTGCTGACCTGCGTGCCATGTCCGGGCTGACCGGCTGTGAAACCATCAGGCGCGAAGGCGCGCCTATCCCGCTGCGGCCGATGGATCGCTGGGACAATGGCCGCGATGTGGTGCTGGCCGGTGACGCTGCAGGCGTGGTCGCACCAAGTTCGGGCGAGGGGATCTATTACGCCATGGTTGGTGGGCGCGTAGCGGCGACTGCCGCTCAGGCGGCGCTCGCATCCGGCAAGGCGAAGGACCTGAAATTGGCGCGGAAACTGTTCATGCGTGAACACAAGACCGTGTTTCGGGTGTTGCGCCAGATGCAGGATGCCTATTACAAGTCGGACGAGCGGCGCGAGCGGTTTGTCTCGCTATGCCACGATATCGATGTGCAGCGTCTGACATTCGAGGCTTACATGAACAAGAAACTGGTGGCAGCGCGCCCCTTGGCGCATCTCAAGATCGGTGTGAAGAACATGCTTCACCTCACCGGGCTTGTCAGACCAGGCTACACATGACGGCGCTGATCCCGGCCTGGGAAAATGGCGTTCTGCAACCCTTGGACAAGCTTTATGTCCACCAGCGCGGGCTGCGCCATAAGGCCATCTCTGTCTTCGTCACCGAAGGGGACCGTGTCCTGATCCAGCGTCGTGCGCTGAGCAAGTACCATACGCCGGGGCTCTGGGCCAACACATGTTGCACGCATCCGCATTGGGACGAAGATGATCTGGACTGTGCCCGGCGCAGGCTGGACGAGGAGTTGGGGGTAACCGGGCTGGACCTGCGACATGCCGGTGTGATCGAATACCGCGCCGATGTCGGGGGTGGACTGGTCGAGCATGAACTGGTGCAGGTGTTCACCGCGCGGGCGATGCCTGATCTGGAGATACGACCGAACCCGCTCGAGGTCTGTGATACGGACTGGATCAATCTCGCTGCCTTGCGCGCGATGATAGAGCGAATTCCAGACCGTTTCACACCATGGTTGAAGATCTATATGGCAAAACATCTGCATACGATCTTCGGATCGCATGCCGCGGCACTTGCGCCAACCCACTGATCTTGCGCTGCCCCGGGCAAACCACTGTTGCGCGTTCTGCGTGAAACAGCAAGGATCGGCGGCGCGGCAGTATTCTGCAAAAGCCAGTCAGGCAAATTGCGGATTGCGCCGCATGACCGAGAAATTCAAGGCTCCCGCGATCGTGACCCAGAGCAGGTAAGGCGCAAAAAGCCATCCGGCGATAGGGTCCAGCGCATAAAAGCTCATCATCGTCGCTGCGACAAACACCCACATCAGGCTGACAACGACAAGTGCCGCGCGCATGCGCTTCAGCCCGAAGAAGATCGGCGACCACAGAGTGTTGAACGCGATCTGTGCTGCCCAGAACGCCATCGCCTGGGCAGATCCCTGCAGGGGGGCCACCCGCATGGCCGCATAAGCCATCGCCACATACAACGTGACCCACACCAGAGGAAAGACGAAGCCCGGCGGTGTCCAGACCGGCTTGTCCAGATCCCGGTACCAGTTGCCCGGCTCAAACATCGACCCTGTCGCACCGGCTGCCCCACACGCTGCGAGAAAAGTCAGAAACAGCATCCAGTCCATCGCAAACTCTCTTTCTCGTGCGTCTTCGCAGCCCGATATCACTCTCAGGTGCGTCAGGATCGGCGCAGCTGCCATCGAATATCCTGCAAAGGATACCGCCCTTTGCACGTCATCCCAATTATGTAGTTCAGGCGCTGCGCCGATCCAACCCGACTTGCCGTTCTCGCGCTGCAATGTCTTGTGCGCGCAATCTTGCAAGCGCCGTGATCAATGTGTCGGAACGGCTGAAACGCGGTGTTTCATCCGTCGCGGCGGCGACAAGGAAGTCGACTTCCCTGCAGGGTTTGGCATAGAGCGTTGCCATTGTGGGTTGAACAACAGTCAGGCCTGCGCGCAAGGCTGACGTGACAAGCCAGCCAATCTTGCGGGCCTTGCCGGTGCGCGCGCGCTGAGAGATACTGTCATATCCTTGGCCGCGGATGGTATGGCCGATCCCGGCATAGATGCTGCGGGCAGCAAATATGCCAGAGCGGCAGGAAAGCGGCAAGCACGCTATGCCGGGCTCGGCGCGGATATACAGCCTGTCCGCTTCCTGCAGCAATCGGGCTGTCATGCTGCGTATTTGTGGCACGGGGGCCGGTGCGCGCAGAAAGGTTCGCGGATCAAGGTCTTCCTGTTCAAACCATTCAAGTGGAAGATAGATGCGGCCACGCTGCGCGTCTTCGCCAACGTCGCGGGCAATGTTGGTCAATTGCATCGCCAGACCCAGATCGCAGGCGCGCGCAAGCCGATGCCGGTCGCGAACCCCCATAAGCACGCACATCATCACACCAACCACTGCGGCAACCCGTGCAGAATAGTCCAGAACACCCGAAAGCGTCTCGAAACGCCGCCCCTCGGCATCCCAGGCCAATCCTTCCAGAAGCGCATCGGGCAGGGCGCGCGGCAAACGGTGGGTGTCGATCATCCGCGCAAAGGACCGGTCGATAGCAGAGTCGCGCGGCGCGCCTGCATAGGCGCTGTCAAGGCGTTCTTGCAGGTTCAGGACTGCCGCCTTTGGATTTACGCCTTCGTCAACGGCATCATCTGCCAGACGACAGAACGCATACAGCACCAACGACGGATCGCGGACATGGTCTGGCAGCAATTTCGAGGCTGCGTGGAACGACAGTGACCCGGTGCGGATCGCGGCGCGGCAGGCCTCCAT
>SKWJ01000459.1 GCA_007128995.1 Paracoccaceae bacterium | reverse complement strand
TTCTCAGAAGCGGAGAAGGCAAAGGGGCGTCGGCTTGCCGAGAAATGGGGGGTAACAGATATCGAACCGCTGGCCCCGATCTCGGTCATCGGCACGGCGGCCAATCTCAACGACGCCATCGTGAATGGTCTTTCGCGCGCGGCGGCCCTTCTCGACATGACCGTAGCAGAGGTGCGCAACCGCGCCACTGTCAACGGGGCAATCGAGATCGGGCGTGCGCCGGGCGTGATCCAGGTCACCTTCCTCGCGCCCCTCGCCAAGCTCGACGCGGTCGGTCTGGGCGACTACGCGCGCGAACAATACGGGCTTTGAGAAAAGCAAACCGGGGCGGATGTCGCCGCCCCGGTTTGCGTCCGGATCGTTTCTGCGCTCTGCGAAAAATCTATGCGCCCATCTGTCGCCATGATCTGTTGCCTGCGGAAAACCGACACTCAATCGGCAGCCGCACCGCGCTGGTTTTACCACAGGTCGTTGCACAGCGCTGTGACCAGCTCTGGCGGGCCGTCGGACATGTCCGTGACCTGTTCACCAAACAGGCGTGCTGCACCCTCTTCAAGCCCTCAGAGTGCTCACCGATCAGGTTGCTGCAATGCGAGAGCGCATCGCCGGGCTGGCGCCCTGATCCCGCGCTATCTCGTTTTACTGCCGCAACCTGATCGCAAAGCAGGCTAGGGGATCAAACCGATGAACGCGCTACGCTCTAGCTTTTGGACTGGCCTTGCGGCGCTGCAAGCGACTGCACAAGCTGGCTCAACTCTGTCGGGAAGGGAAAGACGATGGTCGAGTTCTTCTCGGCCCCGATGGTCGTCAGGGTCGACAGATAGCGCAGCTGCATCGCCCCCGGATCGGCACTCAGGATCTGGGCCGCCTCCAGTAGTTTCTGCGCCGCCTGCTCCTCGCCCGCGGCATTGATCACCTTGGCGCGGCGCTCCCGTTCGGCCTCGGCCTGACGGGCAATCGCGCGGATCATGGATTCGTTGATATCGACATGCTTGATCTCGACATTCGCCACCTTGATCCCCCATGTATCGGACTGGGCATCCAGAATCTCCTGAATGTCGCTGTTCAGCTTCTCGCGCTCTGACAGCATCTCGTCCAGATCATGCTTGCCCAGAACCGACCGCAAGGTGGTCTGCGACAGCTCGGACGTGGCCTGCATGAAGTCTTCCACCTGAATCGTGGCCTTTTCCGTGTCGACCACGCGGAAATAGATCACCGCATTCACCCGCACCGACACATTGTCCTGACTGATCACATCCTGACTGGGCACATCCAGCACCCGCACGCGCAGATCCACGCGCACCACCTGCTGAATGATCGGAATGACCAGAATCAGCCCCGGCCCCTTGATCCCGGAAAACCGGCCCAGCGTGAACACCACCGCGCGTTCATATTCGCGCAAAACCTTGATCGCAGAGCCGAGAAAGGCCAGCACCAGCGCCAGAAGCACCACGATGAAGCCAAGATCGGCAAAGATTGCAAAAATATCCATCCTCATTCTCCTGTGATTGGGGCGCCGCGCGCCCTCAGCCCTGCGCGGGGGCGACGGTCAGGGTCAGCCCGCTAATGCGGGTGACCACGACCATGTCACCGGGCTCCAGCCCCTGATCCGCCCGCGCATTCCAGCGTTCGCCATGCACAAAGACATGGCCCTTCAGCCCGTCCCAGTCCTGCACTTTTGCCCGCGCGCCGATCATGTCGCTTTCGCCGGTGGTCACCCGCCGCCGATGCGCCACCATCCCCAGCCGCGCGACCAGCAGCGAAAACCCGACCGAGGCAACCCCAAGCGCCGCCAGCACCGGGATAGAGGGTTCAAACCCCGGAATGTCGGAATCGAACAGGAACACGCCCCCGGCCACAATCGCCACACTGCCGCCAATGCCCAGAATACCGAAAGACGGGCTGAAGGCCTCGGCCAGCACCAGCGCCAGCCCCAACCCGATCAAGGCCAGCCCGGCCATGTTGAACGGCAGGATCGACAGGGCAAACAGCCCAAGAATCAGGCTGATCCCGCCAATTGTCCCCGGCACAAGCGCACCGGGGTTCAGCAGCTCGAACACAATCCCGTAAAACCCGATCACCATCAGCCCCAGCGCAACATTCGGATTGGCAATGATCGACAGAAGCTGCGTGCGCCAGTCAGGGTCAAGGCTCACCACGCTCAGGGTCTCGGTGTCCAGCACAGTGGTTTCACCATCCATCTGCACCTCGCGCCCATGCGCAAGATCCAGCAATTCGGTGACATTGCGCGCTGTGAAATCGGCCACATTCTCGGCCACAGCGGCGCTTGCCGTCAGGGTCGCCGCATCGCGCACGGCACGCTCGGCCCAATCGGCATTGCGCCCATGAATTTCGGCCAGTGACCGGATCTGCGAAATCGCGTCATTCAGCGCCTTGGCCATACCGGCATCGGCAGGCTGGCGCGCGCGCTCCTCGCGCTCGTCCGGGGTGGCTGTATCGTCGTCATCCTCGGCGGCGGGATCATCCTGAAACGGCAACCCGCCGCCGCCACCGCCAAGGCTGACAGGCGTCGCCGCGCCGACCGATGTGCCCGGCGCCATCACCGCCAGATGGCTGGCGTACAGGATGAACGTCCCCGCACTGGCCGCCCGCGCGCCCGATGGCGCTACGAAAGTCGCCACCGGCACAGGCGAATTCAGGATCGCACGGTTGATGTCACGGGTCGATGTCACCAGCCCGCCCGGCGTATCCATCTGCAAAATGATCAGCCCCGCGCCCTCATCAGCGGCCGTCTCGATCCCGCGGATCAGATAATCTGCCGTGGCCGGGCTGACTGCGCCCTCCAGCTGCAACACCACCGCCTGCCCGGCGCGCGGCGCGTCCTGCTGCGCCTGCAAACTCAGCCCCAGCAACCCCAAGGCCAGCGCCAGCAGCCATCCCAGCCGCCAGATCACGCGGAAATTCACCCTGTGCCAAACCTCTGCCACGCGTGGTGTCCTTTCTGCTTTCTGCCATTAAATATGGGCCAGTTCTGCCACCATTCAACTCATGCACGCATGAACCGCGACCCGGCGCCGCACGCAGACAGCCCCGCCCTCTGCCCGAAATCCCGCAAGATCAGGGCCTTGCACCTCTGATTCCCCGATCACCGCGCCCCCTTTCCCCCGCCCTGTGGTTTCGTTACTTTCGCGCGCAAATCCCAGTGCGAAGGACCCGCAGGTGAACGAGACGATCACCCCCATGATGGCCCAGTATCTCGAGGTGAAATCCCAGCACCCCGATGCGCTGCTTTTCTACCGCATGGGCGATTTCTACGAGCTGTTCTTTGAGGACGCTGTCGCCGCCGCCAGCGCGCTTGATATCGCACTCACCAAACGCGGCAAGCATCTGGGGGCCGATATCGCCATGTGCGGCGTGCCCCATCACGCCGCCGAAGGCTATTTGCTGACCCTGATCCGCAAAGGCTTTCGCGTGGCGATCGCGGAACAGATGGAAACCCCGGAAGAGGCGAAGAAGCGCGGCTCGAAATCGGTGGTCCGGCGCGAAACCGTGCGCCTTGTCACCCCCGGCACATTGACCGAAGACTCGCTTCTGGACGCGCGCCGCCACAATTTTCTCGCCGCCTATGCCGAATTGCGCGATGAGGGCGCGCTGGCCTGTGTCGATATCTCGACCGGCCAGATCCGCGTGCTGCCCTGTACCCGCAGCCGCCTTGGCCCGGAACTGGCGCGCATCGCCCCGCGCGAATTGCTGGTCAGCGACCCCCGCGCCGAAGATCTGCGCCCGCTTGCCGATGACATGGGCATCGCCCTCACCGCGCTGGCCCCGGCAAGCTTTGACAGTCAGGCATCTGAGGCGCGGCTTTGCGCGCTCTACAAGGTGCAGTCGCTGGATGGGTTCGGCCAGTTCACCCGCGCCGAACGCGCCGCGCTTGGCGCGCTGGTCGATTATCTGGACCTGACCCAACGCGGCAAGCTGCCCTTGCTGCACCCGCCCGCGCGCGACAGCGCCGAAGACCTGATGCAGATCGATCCGGCCACCCGCCGCAATCTGGAACTGACGCAATCCCTGTCCGGCACGCGCGAGGGCGCCTTGCTCAGCGTGATCGACCGCACCACCACAGCCGCCGGGGCGCGGCTTCTGGAACATCGCCTGTCCTCGCCCGCCTGCCGCCTTGACACTATCCTTGCGCGGCAAGAAGGCGTCAGCTTCCTGCGCGCCCAGACGCGCCTGCGCAGTGACCTGCGCGCCGCACTCAGATCCGTTCCCGATCTTGACCGCGCCCTGTCGCGGCTTGCGCTGGACCGGGCAGGCCCGCGCGACATGGTCGCGATCCGCAATGCGCTGGAACAGGCCGAAACCATCGCCGCACAGCTGGACAGCGCCAGCCCCCCGCCGCTGCTGGCCACGGCGCGCGCAGCGCTGACAGGCTTTGCACCGCTGCTGGCCCGGCTGGATGACGCCCTGATCGCCGAACCCCCGCTTCTGGCCCGCGATGGCGGCTTCATCGCCCCCGGCCATGATGAAGCCCTGGATGAGGCCCGCCGCCTGCGCGATGAGGGCCGCTCGGTCATTGCCGGAATGCAGGCAGACTATGCCAAAGACACCGGCATCGCCGCGCTCAAGATCAAGCATAACAATGTTCTGGGCTATTTCATCGAAGTGACCACAACCCACAGTGCCGCGATGCAGGCCCGCGCTGAGCGCTATATCCACCGCCAGAGCACGGCCAACCAGTTACGCTACACCACCCCTGAACTGTCGGAACTGGAAAGCCGCATCCTCAATGCCGGGGCGCGCGCGCTCGAGATCGAGAAGCGCCTGTTTGAAGGGCTGCGCGCCGATATTCTGGCACAGGCGGCCCCGCTGGCGCAAACGGCCCGCGCGCTGGCCGAGATTGACCTCGCCGCCGCGCTGGCCGAAATCGCGCAGTCCGAGAACTGGTGCGCGCCCCTTCTGGACACATCGCGCGCCTTTGCCATCACGGGTGGCCGTCATCCGGTGGTCGAAGCCGCGCTCAGGCGCAGTGGCGGGGCCTTCATCGCCAATGATTGCGATCTGTCGGCAGATCAGGACGCCGCCATCTGGCTGCTGACCGGCCCGAACATGGCCGGGAAATCCACCTTTCTGCGCCAGAATGCGCTGATTGCCATCCTTGCACAGATGGGCGCGCATGTGCCTGCGACCAGCGCCCATATCGGCCTTGTCTCACAACTTTTCAGCCGTGTCGGTGCCTCTGATGATCTGGCGCGCGGGCGGTCAACCTTCATGGTGGAAATGGTCGAAACCGCCGCGATCCTCAATCAGGCCGATGACCGCGCCCTTGTCATCCTCGATGAAATTGGCCGCGGCACCGCCACCTATGACGGGCTGTCCATCGCCTGGGCAACGCTTGAATACCTGCATGATGTCAATCGCAGCCGCGCACTCTTCGCCACCCATTACCATGAGATGACAGCCCTTGCCGGGCGGCTGGCCGGTGTCGAGAATGCCACGGTCACAGTCAAGGAATGGGATGGCGAAGTCGTTTTCCTGCATGAAGTCCGGCGCGGTGCCGCCGATCGCAGCTACGGGGTGCAGGTCGCGCGTCTGGCAGGCCTGCCCGCCCCGGTGATCGCCCGCGCGCGCGAGGTGCTCTCAAGCCTTGAACAGGGCGCGGCAGGCCAGAGTCCGAAAACCCTGATCGATGATCTGCCGCTCTTCTCTGCCGCGCGCAGCCCGACACCAGCACCCGCCGCCCCCAGCCCGGTGCTGGACGAACTGGCGCAGATCAACCCCGATGATCTGTCCCCACGCGAGGCGCTTGAGGCGCTGTACCAGTTGAAGGCGCTGCACAGGTCATAAGAAAAACCCCCAGGGAACACCAGAGTGCTACCCGATCAGGGTGAGGCAAAGCGAGAGCGCAGCGGCGGGCCGCGGTGCGGCGATGATAGCGGAAAGCTATGTCACTTTATGCCGGCCAAACCCTCGTATGGGTTAAGCTCTGCACATCTGGCAACCAAATCGCCGTGCCGGGGGGCGGCCCGGCGATGCGCGGCGGGCTGACGCCCTTGGTCCCGCGCAATGCCGTTCTGCTTCCGCGGCCCGCCGCTGCGCTCTCGCAATCGCTCCGCTACTGCCCCGCCGGGGTAGAGGACACACCCACCTGCGCGGGCCGCAACAACTGGTCATGCAGCATGAACCCCTCGGCCATCACCTGAATGATCTGGCCTGCCCGCGTGCCCGGAACCGGGGCTTCGAACATCGCCTGATGCTGATGCGGATCGAAGTGATCGCCCACCTCGGGGCAAATACGCTCCACACCATGCTTGTTCAGGATATTGGTCAATTCGCGCAAGGTCAGTTCAACCCCTTCCACCAGACCGGCAGCAGCGGCGCGCACCTCGTCATTCGCAGCCCCCAGCGCGCGCGACAGGTTGTCATAGACCGGCAGCATATCCCGCGCGATGCGTGACCCGCCATAAAGCTGGGCATCGCGGCGGTCCTTCTCGGCGCGCTTGCGGCTGTTTTCGGCATCTGCCAGCGCGCGCATCATCCGGTCGCGCATCTCGTCGCGTTCGGCCAGCGCGGCCAGCAATTCGCCCTCCAGATCGCGCGCAGGCTCTGCCCCGGCCCCCTCTGGCGCCGGGTCAGGGTGCACGCCTTCGCCGCCCTGGCCGGCGGCTGTGGCGCTCTCCTGCGCTGCGCCCGGGTCAAATTCCGGACTGTCGTGATTCGGGTTCGGCTTGGCTTCGGCCATGGGTCTACCTTCTTTCTTCAATCCGTGCGCCTGTCCGACAGCATCCGCCCGACAAGCTGCGCAGTATAATCCACAATCGGCACGATCCGACCATAATTCAGGCGCGTAGGCCCGATCACGCCGAC
>SKWJ01000171.1 GCA_007128995.1 Paracoccaceae bacterium | reverse complement strand
TCCGCCACTTGCCCTCGCGAAAGCGTTCTCCCGATCCGGCTGCGGCCGGATTTTTCCGTTGTTTTCGGGGGTTGTGCGGGAGGGGCTGAGCACCGGCCCGTGGGGAGGAATGCTCGAAAGCGGTCTCTCAGGGCGGGTATTCTCCGGACCTGATGACTGCGCAGATTTGGTGAACAGCCCGCAACATCATGAACAAACTACATTTTCTTGCTTCCTAAGCTAAGCATTTCGACCCCAGTGTTGTTCAGAAAAAGGAACTGAGATCGAATACGCGAGAGCGAATAGTGATAGCTAGCCACGGTGGCTCTCGTCATGATGTATGCCAGTCTTGCGTAACTGCTGATCCGCATTGTTAAAAAAGACACGGAAGGATTCCTTAAAAACGGAAAAGGGGATCCTGAGAGTTTCCCACACACCGGCGCCGGAGTCGTCAGGCACGTGAGCCCCAACTTGTTCGACCGTCAATACGGCAAGCTCACTTCTAGATGGCGCCAAGGCCCAGAGATGAAACCGATGAGCCATTGAGCCCAGCGCGGTCACCCATTCGTTTCGAGTTAAGTGAAATGATGCGAATTCAGTGCCTTGTTCGCTTGTCTTCACTTCAATCGTCATGCGTTTAGTGTCGGACATCGACACACGGGAGAGCACGTCGTAGCCGTCGGATGAACTTTCAAGCGCGATCCACTTTGGCTCAACTCCGGTCCGATTTCGCTCATACTGAAGCGTCAACCGCTCGCCGCGCCGTCCGATTTCGGTCAGGACACCATCACGGAGCCCGCGCGCACGCGCCGCGAGCGCATCCCAGAAGCGAACGGTGTCCTCGTCGTCTCCATAGGCGAGACCCGCCTCAACAAATACCTGACGGATGCTCGGAGGAGCTTGGAGTAATGTCTCGCGACGACCATATGGGACTAGCTGAAGCCATGGTGGTTGTTCGACCTCGATAAAGTCGACCAGTATAGTACGGAGCCCCGCTTGTGGGCTTGCAGCTGCGGTAGCGCGTTCTCCTCGTGCAGTAACACCAAGTAGCCCATCGGGCTGCAACTCAAGCCAGGACAGATCAAGGCAGGCGCGGTAAATTGCCGAGGATGCTACGGAACCTAATGAAAGAGAATGCACGCCGCCTGGCGTCAGCTGGTTTCGTTTGACAACCCCTAGAAGTTCGATACAGCCGAAGGCGATCCCAGGTGAAAGTGGTTGCACTACTACCCTCCGAGCGCCGCAAGCAGTGCGCGAATGTCGCCTTCATCGAGCCCTCCGGCACCAAACCCCTCATCTGTGTCGTCCGGAACGATCGGAATCGGGGAAATTCTCAGGCCAGAATCGTTTAGCGCGGCTGCCATCTGGGCAACTTTGAACTCCAGTCTTTGCCGCACGGTCTCATCAACACTTCCAGCACATTCCACGATCTCGATCGTAGTATCTTGATCGGGTGGCAGACCAAGGCGATGAATACGATCTTCGGACTGAAGGTATTGAGCAGCGTTAAAGTTGCGGTCCAAATAGATGGCATGGTGGCAGATCGTATGAAGGCTGATGCCCTCGCCGGCCGCTGCGGGGTTCGCAACCATAACCATGACATTGGGATCATCGTGGAAAAGACGTATTTTCCCTTCCCGCGTCTCGTCGTCATTCTCATCCCCGGCATCAACACCGCCATGAATGTAGACCGCGCCTAAGTCCTGAAGGCTGTTTGCAATGTGCTCCACGTTCTCGACAAAAGTAGACCAAATCAGGACTTTCTTGCCCTCGCGGGCCAAGCTTCGCGCCCTGTGCAGGACGTAGCGCATTTTCGGACCCCGGCCCTCTGCCAACGCCATCGACAATTCGTTGGAATGGGCGAAAGCGATTTCGTGTGCCAGCAGGGCCGGGTTTGACACAAACTGCAAAACGCGAGTTACAGACCGCCCCAAGCCTTTGAAGGCCTGCTTGTTCTTGATCGTCAGCGCTTGCGCTGCTTCGCGAGCCAGTGCGCTCTTCATCAGTTCGTAAAGTCGCTGCTGAAGTGGATCCATCGGCAGGATTTTCAAGACTCTAGTAACCGGAGGCAGGTTCAGTTCGCTCTTGTTAGTTCGAACGTAAACCGGGCCGATGAGGTCGACAACCGAATCCTCATTCGCCTGAACCTCCGGGTACAGGAACCTAAACTGGGGAAGCAGGTCGCTTGTCGACTGCGGCATGGGTGTGCCGCTCATAACGAGCTTACTCACAGGCAAGTGCGAGAAACTCAGAACCGCGTCTGTCGAAATGTTACTTTGCCCTTTGATGCGGTGGCTTTCGTCAAGGAATACATGGATGCGGCGACCGACAAGGTGGTTCGCAATGACTTCCTTGACGCGTGCCAACTGCTGATAACCGATGATCATCAACCGTGGGTCGTCAAGCAGTTGGATCGGAATTCTGTCGGTCTTACGAAGCCGAACAAACTGATGACCGAAAGAAGGGAGGCAGGCCTGAATTTGCTCATCCCAAGCTGCGAATGCGTTCTTGGGCGCGACCACCAGTAGGCGGTCACTAGGTTCGGCGCGGACCGCAAATGTGGCTAAGGCTTCCGTTGTCTTTCCAGCGCCTGGTACAGAAAAAGTCGCGCCTGCGGGCAGAAGTGCCAGCCTGCAAACGTTACGAGTTTGCTGGGCCGTCAATTTCCGAAGGAACCCAGCTGACGCCAGCCGCTTATTCAAACTCTCCGGTGTGAGCTTGTTGGAAGCGACTGCCAGCGCATAACCTTCGTCTCGAGCCCGCGCGAAACGAAGATGCTCTCCAGCCCTTTCAGACACTTGATAACTAACACCGGAAACAAGCTTAAACCCTCGAATGAGGTCAAAGATGGCGGGCCTTAAAGCCAGGAACGACCACCAAGGAATCGAGATTGCAGTTCCACCTTCTTGTAATGCCTCCTTTGACCCAAAAAGCAAAACATCTCTGGCAATGCCCCACCATGGCGAAGCTTCATCGTCTGGATGCCATGAAACAACCGCACGACGGTCGGTGTCCCTGTAATCAAAAACGAGCAACTCAGCCCCGCTTGCTGGCCAACCAGGCCTCGATTGCATCCAAGTTGTCGCGAATTCCCTTGATCTGCATTTCAACCCCTTGGACTGCGCTTTCTGGTCTTAACCCGTGCGCAGCAACATTCTGCACAAGTGCATTAACCTTCTTAAGGGCCTTCAGGAGATAATCCGCCTGCTTTTGCTCCTCTTTCTGGTCATCTTCAGCACGAATAGTCTCTAGGACAGTATCGCGCGCCTTCTGGATCGAATTTTCGTCTTTATTGATCTCGGCTACGAGAGCCAAATCGGAACCCGGACTGTTGGTGTTTGAATTGGGGCCGCCGAACAAATCTTGAGCATCCTTATCTGGTTCAGCGACGATAAGCGGGAAGGCTTGAACCAAGTCGCGTTTAATCTTATCCAGATGCTCCTTGACCTTTGGGATCACCGCATACAGACGTTCCCCAACGTCTGCTGGATCATCGATCAAGCCGAAACTTGCGTGTTTTACAAGCTCTCGATCGCTGGGCGAACTAATGCTGCCCAGTGTCTTGTGCAGGGTGCTGAACGCATACTTGTCGTCGCGAACTAGCGACCAAGTATTCTCTTTACTGCGAGCCCGCAAGTAATCCGCTGCAAGTTCTCGCATACCTAGGAGTTGATCGATCTCAGATTTTTTCTTGCCGTATAGGCGCGCAATTTCTTGGGTCGAAAAGCCGTGAAGCCGCTGCTTCTGCAGTATCATATTGGCTTCGGCATCCCACGTGTAGTCGCTACGTATGTCGCGATCGATCTGAAGCCGGGCTTCAAGCCTGTCTAATTCCTGGTCATCGCAGTGGGGTAAGACGACGACATCAACATGCCCGAAGTGCGAATACTTGGCTTGGTCGGAAAGGTATAGCTCCCGCCAACAGCACAAACGGCGGTTGCCGTTTAGTGTGAACCCGTTCTCATCTAGCAACAAAGGTTCAACTTGCCTTTGAACCGAATCCTTGAACTTTTCGAGCAAGCCCTCCTCTTTAATCATAGACTTGAGAATATCGTGCTGAGCAATCTGGATAACCTCAAGCTCGGGGTCTCCGTTATCGAAGTAGTCCACTGGCTGACTATGCGTAGTGACCCATTCTTGCTGGGCACTCGCGGTTCGACCATTGGCGATACGATACTTCGGCAGATTTATGGGTACTCTCACTATTGGAAGCGAGATCATTGAACCTTTGAAGTTCTCGACCCGGAAGGTATCCCCAACGGGGACTGAAGTGAGCTTTTTGAACTCCTCCCTGCGATCAGGAAGCGGCCACCCATAGGGCGACTGTCGGGGTGGCGGTGGCATACGGTCTATATCGTTCAAAACTGGCCTCATTCGAAAGAGAATACAGCGATGGGCATGTGAATGACCCGACGAAATATTTTGAGCTCTGCCGCCAAACGATCAGCGTTCGCAATGTTGTCACCGAGGTCACGCGAGGCTTTCGACGTTGGTAGGATAATCGCCCCAGTTGAAATTGCATCTTCAAGATAAAGCTTTTGAAGCTTCAAAAGGTCCGCATACATGCGGGACATGTTCCCGCCGGTCTGCATACACAATCCCACTCCGTTCTTAAGCGACGCAATCGTTATCTTGGAAGGCGGCTCCACTTGGAATTCATCCGGCCAACCGTTCTGTCCAAGCGACCTCACTAAGTGGTCGCGAATTGCCGCGGCTGACCCGCGCTCGATGCGGATGGAACACGTCTCTAAAGCGTCCTCAATCTCGGTGCGGGCTTCACCCGGGAATGCATCCAAAGCACCTTGATGGGAGTGAAAATAATGCCTCATCATTGGTCACCCGAGTCAGGGCGGCGCGAGAGGCTGCTTTGGGTATGATCGTACAAGGGTTTGTCATGGGGGCGATACTCTGCACGCCCAGCGGCAGCTTCAATCAAACGGCAATGCCCGGTCTTTGCATAAGACGGATCAAGTTCACAACCGATAAAGCGTCTTCCGTGCACCAAGCTGGCGACACCCGCGGACGCTACGCCCGAGAATGGATCAAATACTAGGCCTCCGGGGCGCGTCATCGAAAGGACCAAGCGTTCGATCAAGCCAACTGGGAACTGACAGGGATGATCCGTCTTTTCGATGTGGTTCGATTTGACATTCGGGATCGACCAAACATCCTCAGGGTTTTTGCCCAGAGGATTCCCAGAAAGCTCTCCTTTGCGTGGTCCCTTGAAATGGCGCTTGGACGGATACTTCGAGGGCACTCTAACCGGATCGAGATTGAAAAAATAATCGTCCGTCTTAGTGTACCAGAGAACAACCTCATAACGCCCAGAAAACCGCCGTCTAGTGTGGAGACCGTGCCCAAAAGTCCAAATAATCCGGTTTCGAAGCTGAAGTTTGTGCTTTTTGAAAATCGGCGCAAACTCAAAATCCAGCGGGGTGATCTGCCCGTTGTCAACAAAATTTCCGACTTGCCAACATAGTGAACCATCATCTTTTAGCCGGGGTATTATCTCGTCAATAATTCTTTCTTGCCAAGCCATGTAATCGCTTAGCGTACTTTTGGACTCATAGGCTTTGCCGATATTATAGGGAGGTGACGTCACAACGAGATCGAAAATTGGCTCCCTCGGCAACTTTGAAAGGAAAGCCTCGGAGTCTCCGCACCAAATTGCGGACGGCCCCTCCAATAGTGATCGAGGAGATACTCGCTTTCTGTCGACGAGCTTTGGCAATTCGTCGGAACGTGTGGGAGCGTTAGACACCGACAAAAGGGCCTTTTCTTCGTGATAGCTGGCATCTTCTAGAACGGACTGGTTCTCAGGTAACGGCATGTTTCAACTTCTTGTTCTTTGGCGCATTTGAAGGAGGCGGCAGGCGCAAGCATTATCCAGTCGATGAGCGAACGGAGGCTATCCGCACTCCGGTGTGTCGCTGGGCAGCCTCCGGGTCATGAGTGTCAAGCCAATCTTGAAGTATCCTGCGTACGAGCGCAGACGCCGTCAGATCGCGCCGGGCTGCCGCAATCTTTACCGCACGAACCAAGTCATCTGGCGCGTAAATCATAAACTGCCGAGTATTTTCATCCGTTGGCGTCGCCATAGGCCACCACCCCGCCTTATCTCTCCACGTTATGCTAGCATGCTATCTGCGCCGATGGACGCTGGCAAGATGCAGGTCATCTTTTTATCAGCAGCTGATCGTCCCAGATTTGGCAGAGAGCTTACAGAGCACATAGTTGTCTTGATGGTGCCATGGTGTTTGACATATGCGTTATAGCGACCTTTTCTGGCTGTCCCAGTCCACTGAGAACGGTTCCATCACGGTTGCCAGCGTCAAATTCGGCCCGTGCTTCCCGTCCAAGATCGCCTCGACGATGTCTGGCGCAAGCAATGTCAGCCGGAGGATGCGCGCCATGTAGGTCGACGGGATCCCCTCCCGCTCGGCCAGTTCCGCAATCGTTGTGAACTCACCCGACTCGAGCATCCGCTTCCAGCGGAAGGCGCGGGCCAGTGCCTTGACCAGCGTGTTGTTCGGCGTGTGCTTTGGTCGGATGCGGTCGGGCATCTGCATTTCCTTGCGTCCGCCGCGCTTCACAACGCGAAATGGCACCCGAACAGTGATGGTTTTGGGGATGGGCTTTGCGCAGGTCACGCCGCTTTCCCCAACCCGTCGCCAGTCATTTCGCGTGCGACCGCCTCTAATCCATCGACGCGTATGCGGACCTGCAAACTGTCGATGCCGATATCGACGCGCTCGACCAGCAGCGCCATGATGCGCGCCTGCTCCGCGGGGAAGAGTTCGTCCCACAGCGGGTCGAGCTGCTGCAGGGCCGCGCGCGCGTCTGCTTCGGCGATCTCCC
>SKWJ01000017.1 GCA_007128995.1 Paracoccaceae bacterium | reverse complement strand
GGGATCGCGCTTATTCTAGCCGGGCCTGCCGCCCTTGCGTTGAGTGGCATTGACCCACCGGCGCCTGTGCCTGAAGGCCGGATAGACAGCCTTCAGGCTTTCGCATCGCCCAGCTATGCCGATACTGTCAGCGAAAACCTGAACCTTGTTACCGGTGCGGCAGATGCGGTGAACGGAACGCTGGTCCTGCGCCTTTTCATGCTGTCGGGACTGTTCCTGCTTGGATTGGCGCTGGGCAAGAGTGGGCTTACTGCACAACTTGCGCAATTGCGTGGAACTGTTGCCAAAGCAGGCGCGCTTTGCGTCGCTGTCGGGCTGCTGGCAGGTATCAGCTTGCGGGTCGTGGACACACCGCAAGGCGTCGCGCATCTGCTCTATCTGGATATCCCGCTGATGGCACTTGGCTACCTCATGCTGCTGGCATCAGCGGTCCATGGCCGACAGCAAGGATGGCTTCACACTTTCCTTGCGCCTTTGGGCCGCATGAGCCTGACCGGCTATCTGGGGGCGTCGATACTTGGGCAGATTCTGTTTTATGGCTGGGGTCTGCAATTGATTGGCCAGACCGGCACCTTGGCAGTGATTGGCCTATCATTGGCCGTTGTGTTGGTGCTTGCTGCCTTTGCGCAGGTCTGGTTCCGGCATTTCGTCTACGGTCCTTGGGAATGGCTCTGGCGCAGCCTGACACTCTTGCAACCCCAACCGATGACCGGGCGCCCTGCGGGAAGCTGATCGCGCCCAGGCTGCGCCAGTCATCTGGCTTGTGACGCAGAAGATGCTGATATCGCCCCGTATGTGAAGCCTTTTTCTTTCAGCCAGCGTCGATAGGCTATTGACGAGGCATCGGCGCGGGTCGGCGTTTCAAGGCGCGGTTCCAGAGGCAACAGGCGCGGGCGTTGGTTTTCCAGAATGATCCTGTCCTGCAAAAAGATCACTTGCTGAAATCCGATCAGATCACGCAGGTCGGATGTCCCGTCAATCAGGTACATCATTGCATGTGCGCGGCAGATATCTGGTGTCATTGGCTGTACAAAAAGGCAGATCACGTCCCATCGGTCCGGGTCGGAAACGCAGGTCTTGTAAAGCAGAACCACCAAGGGGCGGGCAACTCGGTACATGTAGCGGATATCCACAGCGTCCGTCGCCGACAAGGCCGCCTTCGGCTGCACGAACTGGCACTCTGTCGCCCAGACCTCATCAATATCGCGGCGGATCTCGCATGAATATTTCAGAACTTCCGTATTCTCTTCGGTTCCCAGAATATCTGCATGCACAAAGGGAAAATGCGCCATATCCAGAAAATTCTCGACGATCCGCAGTCCTGACGTGCGTACGGTGATCCCACCGCACGCGACTGCACGACGGTCTGGTTCTTCCGCTTCAGGGATCAGGGGAAGGCCCCTCTCCGGGGTTCCGAGGGTGATCCAGAGATGACCGAATGCCAGTTGATGCAGGAGTGTCCTGTCATCTGCCTTGACCACAAAGTCGTCGCCCGTGCGTGTGATCTCGATCGCTTGGTCAAGAAGTTGGTTCCCGCTACTGCCTTGTGCGATCACGGCCAGCGGATCGAGACAATACCACTGATCAAGTGCCGCCCTGTCGATCATCCAACACTCCCTTACTTGCCAGTACGCATGGCCAGTTCAAGCTTGCGCGTGCCGCAGCGCGTGTCAAGTCGCTGGGTTCCGCTTCAAGGGCCCTCTGTCGGTGAGCGCATCGGTCATCAGGTGCAAGCGCGCCTGACGCCGATCTGGCAAGGGCAGATGTATCCGGCGCTGCAGCCCTTGACGCGGGTGGAGGTTACCCTGAAAGCTATGGATGCGCCCAGCGGCAGGACGGAACAACACCCATGACGACCACTGTGACGATTGAATTTGTCGGATGTCTGCCACAGGACAGTTTGTTGGAATTTGTAGCCCATCGGGCGGCCTATCTCTCGGTCGGTTACAAGATGCTGACACAGAGTGACCGCCGCGCCGTGGTTCAGGTCTGGGGGCCATCGTCGCTGGTAGATGCGTTCGAGATGGCCGTCAGTCTTGGTCCTGCATCCTGTCTGATTCGGGATGTGCGCCGCATGGGCAGTGATCGTGAAAAGGCAGACTAGATGAGTGAAACCCCCTTCGCCCTGTCAGAGTTGCCATGGTCGCCACTCGCCCTCGCGGCCGATATCGAAGCCGGAACCTCGGCTGGAACTGTCTGGAATGGGGCCGAGATCGTTATTTGGCGCGACAGCAGGGGCAGCTTGCATGCCTGGGAAGATCGGTGTCCGCATCGCGGGATGAAACTCAGCTTCGGTTTTGTCCGCGGAGACAGGCTTGCATGCCTGTATCACGGCTGGGAATTCGGGGATGACGCAACCTGTCGGTACATCCCGGCGCATCCGGAACTGGCGGTGCCCCCAACCATTCGCGTGGCACGCTACAAGGCGGCCGAAGCACTGGGTATGGTCTGGGTCGCGCATCCCGATGCTGCAGAGCCTTCGCCAGAAGACAGCCACGCCGTTTTCGGCTTGCGCAGTTTGCAGATCGATCGCTCTGCGCCTGAAATTGCCGATCTGATCTGCCGCGTCGGCTTGCCGGGGTGCGGAGGGCTGAACATGCCCGAGCGTCTCGGGCCACTGATCCGATGGCGGCAGGGTGACCTTGGCCTGATCGCGGGGCTGCAACCGATGACGGACGCAAGCTGCACTCTCCACCTTGGCATGGAAAGCGATCTGCCGGGAACTGAGCGTGCCGCAATGATTTCGGCCACTGTCGCCTTGCGCACCCTTGCCGAGTCGTCGCGGTCAGAGGGGCTGTCATGACGAACGCGCGCTTGTGGAACCATGATCTGAATGACGACTGCTATCGTGTCCGGCTTATGGCAGCTCTTGCGGGTGTGGCGCTGGATATCCGTCCGGTGGACCTGTTTCCGGGCGGTGAACATCAAAGCCCGGAATATAGGGCCCTTAACCCGCTGGCCCGATTGCCGCTATTGCACGCAGAAGGAATGATCCTGCGACAGACCGAAGCAATGCTGCTTTATCTTGCCGGCCTTGGGCCGCGTGGTCCGCTATTTCTGCCCGAGAAGGCCCCTGAGAGAGCGCTGATGCAGGACTGGCTTTTCTTTGCGGCGCGCGATCTTGGTGCGGCATCGCAGGCGCGGACAGTGGCCATGTTTGGCGCATCGGGTGATGGGGCGGCGTTGGCGATGTCCGCGCGGCGCGGATTGCGGATGTTGGAGGATCACATGACCGGGCAGCGCCACATGGGATTGAACTTTGTTACGGGTGCGCAGCCCTCGGTTGCTGATGTGGCCCTCTTTCCTGCGTTTGCCTTGTGCCGGGATTTCAATCTTGATCATGATGCTTTCCCTGCGTTGCGGCGCTGGGCGCGTCAGATCCGCCAATTGGAGGGGTTCATTTCCATGCCGGGTATTCCGGATTATCATTGAGCGCAGTGGTGCCTGATGCGGCAAGCTCTATGTGCCTCGGCGGCGCAAATCGGGCCAACCTGTGTCGCAGGGTCGGTGCCGATGCTGGTCCTGCCAAGGGCCGCAGCAAGACTCAAGCTAGGGTGTCATGCGCGGTTCGGTTTTAAACCTTGCATCATATCGCCACCATATCGACACTGTGGCTGGTTGTCTGCGAGCCTGACGTCCGGATCGCACCGCGCACGGGGGCGGCGTCACCATAATCACGCCCCAGTGCCACAGCAACATAATCTTCGCCCGCCCAGCCTGCATTGGTGGGGTCAAATTCCTGCCAGCCCTGTGCTGCTCCGCACCAGGCCCTTACCCATGCATGCATCGCATCAACCCCTTCCAGCCGCGCCCGGCCCGGTGGTGGTGTCGTTCGAATGAACCCCGATACATATCCTGCCGGAATCCCCAGTGCGCGCAATCCACCGATCATGATCTGGGCAAAATCCTGGCATACGCCCCGCCGTGCTGCGAAGGCCTCGGCAGGCGGTGTCGTGACGTCTGTGGCGCGCGGGTCGAAGGTCATGGCACCATGCAATGCGGAACCCAGCGCTTCGACAGCAAGTCGGACGCTTGGTGCCTGTTGCGCTGCGGCTTGCGCAAAGGCGGCGATTGCGGTGTCAGCCGGAATACGGGGGGATGGTTTGTGAAAATGGAGTGGTGATGCCGGGTGCAGACGGGTTGCCGAAAGCTCTGGAGCAAGCCGGTTCAGGGGCGGTGAGATATCCATCTCGCGACTGGCCAGACGTTCTGCCTCGACACGCAATTCGTAGATCACCTCTCGGACGGGACGATGCCAGGCGACAAACGTGGCCGCGTTGCCAAAAAAATCCAGCCAGTCGCGCCGCTCATCGGGCGCGGGGCTGATTGCAAGGTGCCGTCTCTGGATACGCTGATGCATCCCATCGCCAGGCAATAGGCGAACCAGATTGCGAACATGGTCAGATGCTGCCGGGTAATGATGCTGCAGTTTCAGCCGGATGTCATAGCGCATGCGATCTTACCTGAAGTAGCGGGCTGAAATAAGATCGAGAGCACTGCCCAGACGTGCGCGCATGTCTGCCAGCCAGCCCCGGGTCAGCGCGTCTGGCGACGCGATGCGCAGCCGCGTATCGAGATCCAGAAGCAGTTTCTCGACATCGCTCAATCCGGCCTCCGCTGACTGCGGCAGGGCCGCCAGATGTCTGCGCATCTCTGACAACTGATAGAGAACAGCGCGCGGATTATCCCCGTCGAGCGCAAGAAGATCAAGTACGGCGTCTCGGGACGGTCCGAAACGGTAGCGTCGCTGATAGGTCATCACGCTGTCGCCAAGTTCGATCGCAATTTCATACGCGCCGTCCACTGCATCCGGATCGGCAAATTCCATGAGTTGCATCAGCATCATATCAGCACGCTCTTGCGCGCGGCCAAGCGCCAGAAATCGCCAACCCATGAAATGATACATGTTTTCATGGACCAGTCCGGAAAAGCCCGAGATCTTGCGCAACAGAACGGACATCGCGCGTGCGGCATCGTCACCGGCTTCGACCTTTTTGGCAAAAGTTCCGGCCGTTTCCGCCAGATCCTGTAATGCGGCCCAGCCATCGGGCGAGAACCTGTCCCGGACCTTCGAGGCGGCGCCGCGTGCTGCGCCAATCAGTGTCGGCAGCCTGTTCGGGACAGGCTGATCCACGTGCATCCCTTGACGCGCCAGATAGCGGGCGAGGGCATCAAGGCGTGGGTCATGCATATCGCCTGTTTCTGCAAGCCGCAGGTGATAGGCCCGCACCCCCCGGATTGCGCCCTCCGTGCGTTCGACATAGCGGCCCAGCCAGTACAGATTGTCAGCCGCCCGGGCTGGCAAGATGCCTGCTGTCGCGCGTTCGAAACCGGTGCGTGATACGAGCGTTTCCGCGGCCACCGGACGGTCCGCCATCACCCAGACATCGGCAACTGATCCACCCGCCTGCATGGCGAGTGCCGTGACATCGTCGCTTTTGCCAATCCGCGCATAGCCGCCCGGCATGAATGTCCAGCCATTTCCCTGACGAATGGCAAAGACCCGGATCGTCATCGGTCTTGGTTGCAGTCTGCCATCGGCCCAAGCAGGGGTCGTCGACAGCGTGACTGCTTCCTGACCGACCAGATCACGCGCATGGGCTGCGATCCAGCTTTCCAGCGGGCCGTGCCCGCTGCTGCGGAATGTTCCGCCCAAGGCCGCATCTGCACCAATGGCAAATGGAAGACTTGTTTCCAGTGCCCCCCCGATGATCATCCCGCGCGCGTTATTTTGCACATGTGCACGCTCGCGCGCCTGGCCGCACCACCATGTCGCGATATTCGGCATCTTTAGGGGCGCGCCGAGCAGGGTTTTGGCGATGCGCGGATAGAATGCCATGAAGGCACGGGTTTCCAGGATCGCCGAACCGGGCGCGTTGACAAGGGAAACACCGCCCTGACGCAGCGCATCAAGCAGCCCCGGCGTTCCAAGCTGTGATGCCGGGTTCAGTTCCAGCGGGTCCACGAATGCATCATCGATCCGGCGCCACAGCACACCGACAGGTTGCAACCCCTGTACAGTGCGCACCATCACCTGACCATTCTCCACGATCAGGTCTTCCCCCTCCAGCAGCATCAGTCCCAGATAGCGCGCGATATAAGTATGTTCGTAATATGTGTCGTTATTTGGCCCCGGTGTCAGGATGGCCATTGTGCGTCCATCTTCGGCCAGGGTTTCCAGCGCGGTGCGAAAGGCGCGAAAGAAACCTGCCAGTTTGCGGATATTTGCGCTCGGGAAGGGGTCGGTGAAGCTGCGCATCGCTGCCATGCGATTCTCGAGGGCGAAACCTGCGCCCGAGGGTGCCTCGGTCCGATCCCCCAATACAAAGAACGTCCCGTTCGGTGAGCGGCCTATCTCGAAGGCCAGATGATGCAGCCAATGGCCCGAACGTGGCGTGATCCCGACCATCGGATGGCACCAATGCGGATTCCCCGCGACCAGCTCGGCGGGCAGATGCCCCTGCGCCACCAGTTTGCCCGGCCCGTAAAGATCAGCGACCACCTGTTCCAGCAGATCGGCGCGTTGGGACAGTCCCGCGCAGATGCCAGACCATTCCGTGTCAGAGATCAGAACCGGAACAGGGCTGAGGGGCCAGGCGCGGTCCTGTATCGGCCCCCCCGAATAAAGCCGGAAATACACCCCGGCATCGCGAAGGTATTGTTCGCCCCGCATGAACCGGGCTTCAATCGCCTGCGGGCTGTGCTTGGCCATTTCGGCAATGAAGCTGCGCCAGACCGGGCGCATGGAGCCGGTTTCATCAAACAACTCATCGGCTACGCCCGGCGGCCGGGCATAGGCCCTGAGCAGATCTGGCAAAGGCGCTGCGCGATGGGGTTG
>SKWJ01000520.1 GCA_007128995.1 Paracoccaceae bacterium | reverse complement strand
TTTCCTGCTTGTCTGACAAGAGCTTGACAATGATGATGGTCGACGAGAACGTCAGCGCAATGGAAATGTAAAGCGATGTTACAGGATCAATGCCCAGCGCCAGACAGATCAGAAAGCCGAAAAAGGCCGTGAAGGTAACCTGACCAAGACCCGTGGCGACTGCCACCTTGCCAAGGTTCCGCACCAGACTGACATCCAGCTTAAGCCCCACCAGAAACAGCAAGACGGCAATGGAAATCTGGCTCAGCGTCTCGATGAACTCGGTCGAAGATACCAGGCCCAGCGCGTCAGGTCCGGCAAGCACACCGACCGCAATAAACGCAACCACCAGGGGCTGCCGAAGCAACAGCCCGACAAAGCCCATCCCTGCGGCCAAAAGCACCAGAAGCGCTATTTCGTAGAAAATGGAAGCAAAATTTCCGTCCACAGGGCCCTCATCCGTCTACAGCGTCACCTACTGTTAACGGCACAGGACAGGGCTGGCTAGGGGCGGTGTGGCAACACCGCGCCCCAACCATGTGCTACATGCAGGCCTCGAACAGCGCGCGCGTATTGTCCCGTGTCAATTCGACCGGGTTGCCACCGCAGGACGGATCAAGCAGTGCCATCTCTACAAGATCATCAATCCGGCTGGCATCGACCCCCAGCTCAGTCAGGTTCGCCGGGATCGACAAGGCGTCACGCAAGGCCGTGACATGGGCGTGAAACCCGTCAAATCCGCCCGAAACCCCCAGATAGGCGGCGGCCCGTTCCATGCGCCCCTCAATCTCGTGGCGGTTGAAGGCCAGCACCATGGGCATCACCACGGCATTGGTGGTGCCATGATGCGTGTTGAAAACGGCCCCTATCGGATGGCTGAGGGCGTGAATTGCGCCCAATCCCTTCTGAAACGCCACCGCCCCCATCGCAGCCGCAGACATCATGTTCGCGCGCGCCTCCAGATTGCCGGGGTTTTCATAGGCAATTGGCAGGTTTTCCAGGACAAGGCGCATCCCTTCAAGGGCGATCCCCTGACTCATCGGGTGATAATGCGGGCTGCAATAGGCCTCAAGGCAATGCGCCAGTGCATCCATGCCCGTGCCGGCTGTAATGAAGGCGGGCATTCCCACAGTCAGTTCCGGATCACACAGCGTAACCGCAGGCATAAGTTTCGGGTGGAAAATGATCTTCTTGCGATGCGTCGCACTGTCGGTCAAAACGCCAGCCCGGCCAACCTCAGAGCCGGTTCCAGCCGTGGTGGGGACTGCGACAATCGGCGCGATCGTGTCGGCATTTGCCCGCGTCCACCAATCCCCGATATCCTCAAGCTCCCAGACGCTGACAGGCTGATCGACCATCAATGCGATCATCTTGCCCAAATCCAGCGCCGATCCGCCGCCAAAGGCCACGACCCCGTCATGCCCGCCCGCGCGATAGACCTGCAAGCCTTCCTGCATGTTGGCCTCGGTCGGGTTTGCGTCAACACCGCTGAAGACGGCACGCCCCAGGCCGCTGGCGTCAAGGATATCAAGCGCCTGTTGGGTGATGGGAAGGCTCGCCAAGGCCCGGTCCGTGACCAGAAGCGGCCTGCCAATACCTGCCGCCTTGCAGGCGTCGCCCAATTCCGCAATTCGCCCAGCCCCGAATTTGATCGTGGTTGGATAGCTCCAGTTTGCTTTCAACTGCATCTGTCATGCCTTTTTCAGATGGAAGGATTTGGCGCGCGTCAGCGCCAGATAGCCCAGATGGGACAGCGCGGCGCCGCGGCCGGTATCCTTGCAACCAGTCCAGCACAGCGCCGGATCAAGGTAGTCGCAGCGATTCATCAGGACGGTTCCTGTCTGCAGCTCTGCGCCAATTTCGCGCGCGGCCTGAACGTCACCTGTCCAGATCGAGGCCGTCAGACCAAAGTCACTGTCATTCATCAGCCGGATCGCTTCTGCATCATCTGCAACCGGCATGATCCCCACGACTGGCCCGAAGCTTTCTTCGCGCATGACGCGCATCTCATGGGTCACGTCCACAAGGATCTGAGGCGCGAGATATGCGCCCCCGTCATCTGCCGGAAATTCCGCCGGATCGATCAACGCACGCGCGCCAAGGCTGACCGCTTCCGCAATCTGCTCGCGCACAAGTGCCGCGAACCGCACATGCGCCATCGGCCCCATGGTGGTTTCCGCCACAAGCGGGTTGCCAAGGCGCTGCGCCCTGACCCAGGCAACAGCCTTTTCCACGAATGCATCATAAAGGCTGGCATGCACATAGATCCGCTCGATCCCACAACAGCACTGCCCCGAATTGAACATCGCCCCGTCCATCAACCCGTCAACTGCCGCGTCGAGATTGGCATCAGCCCGGACATACCCCGGATCCTTGCCGCCAAGCTCTAACCCTGTCGCCGTGAATGTGCCCGACGCCGCGCGTTCAATGGCGCGCCCGCCACCGACCGAACCGGTAAAATTCACAAAGTCAAACGCGCGGGCTGCGATCAGGGCTTCGGTTGTGGCATGATCCAAGACGACATTCTGGAAAACAGCTTCGGGCACGCCGGCTGCGTGGAACGCCTGTGCCAGCCGCTCGCCGGCCAGAAGGGTCTGGCTGGCATGTTTCAGGATCACGGCATTTCCGGCGATCAGCGCTGGCACAACCGTGTTCACCGCTGTCAGATAGGGATAATTCCATGGCGCAATCACAAAAACCACGCCCTGCGGCGCGCGGGTGAGCAACCGGGTCGCCTGCGCGCTGTCCTCCACCACCTCATCCGCCAGCGCCTTTTGTGCTATGCTCGCCATGTGGGACGCACGCTCGCGCACACCGCCAAACTCTCCTCCATAGCGAACAGGACGGCCCATCTGCCACGCGAGTTCCGGGACAATATCGTCGCGCATCGCCTCCAGCGCATCTATTCCCGACATCACCTTTGCGATACGCTGTTCCAGCGGCAAGGCCGCCCAGCTGCGTTGCGCCCCGCGCGCCTTCGCCACCGCATCTGTTGCACGGTCCAAAGGCAGGGCTGCCCGCTCTGCATAGACAGACCCGTCCACTGGCGATACCAGCTTGATCATCGACATCTCGTCTCCTGTGCCATCCGGCATCTTCTTGCTACAAAATTCGTGCGTCACCCAAGTCGCTGCCTCGGTGACTTACCCCCGCTCCAACAGGCGCTTGCGCTCCCAATCCGTGACGACGCGGTCATGCTCTTCAACTTCCCAACGCGCGGCGCGGGTGTAGTGGTCGACAACCTCATCCCCGAACGCCCTGCGCAACATCGACGAGGTTTCCAACAGATCCGCCGCTGCACGCAATGTCTTGGGTATCTCGCGCGCCTGTGCGTTCTGATAGCTGTCGCCGCGCATTTCCGGTTCAAGCTCCATCTTGTCAGCGATCCCCGCCAGACCTGCCGCAAGCAACCCGGCACAGGCAAGATACGGGTTCAGATCGGCCCCGCCGATGCGACATTCGACCCGCACCGCCTTAGTTCCATCGCCGCAGACCCGAAATCCGGCTGTCCGGTTGTCCAGCGACCAGACTGCCTTGGTCGGCGCGAACATGCCCACGCAAAAGCGCTTGTAGCTGTTCACATAAGGGGCAAGCAACGCTGTGATCTCGCGCGCATGGGCAAGTTGACCGGCCATATACTGCCGCATCACGCTCGACATGCCATATTCCGCATCGCGGTCCAGAAAGGCCGGTTGACCATCAAGCGTCCAGAGCGACTGATGGACATGGCTTGACGATCCCGCGCGCCGGTGGTCGTATTTCGCCATGAAGGTAACGGATTTGCCAATCGCATGGGCGATTTCCTTGGTCGCCTGCTTGGTGATGACATGGTAATCCGCCGTGCGCAGCATTTCTTCATAGCGGATATTGATTTCAGCCTGACCGGCTTCTGCCTCGCCCTTCGAATTCTCTACCGGAATCCCTGCACCATAAAGCCCGTTGCGCAGCGCGCGCATCAGGGGTTCTTCCTTTGACGTCTGAAATAGATGGTAGTCCTCGTTATATCCCGAGATTGGCGTCAGATGATCCGTACCCCCGTCGCGCAGCCCCTCATAGCTCTGCTCGAAGATAAAGAATTCCAGTTCTGTTGCCGCCATGGCTGTATAGCCCATGTCGCGCGCGCGCGCGACTTGGCCCTTCAGGATCGCGCGGGGTGAAATGGCCACCTCTTCATGCGTGTGATGATCCAGCAGATCACACAGCACCAGCGCCGTGCCCGGCAACCATGGAACAGGCCGCAACGTTGTTAGGTCGGGCTTCATGACGTAATCGCCATAGCCTTTCGCCCAGGACGTCGAGGCGTACCCTTCGACGGTCAGCATCTCCATTTCCGTGGCGAGAAGATAGTTGCAGCAATGTGTCTCCTCATATCCCGACGTCAGAAAATGCGCCGCGTGAAAGCGCTTGCCCATCAAGCGCCCCTGCATGTCCGGCGCAGCAACCAGAACCGTGTCGATCTCGCCCGCGTCAAAACACGCGCGCAACTCCTCCAGCGTCATCATCTCTGCCCTCGCCCTTCCTTGTCTTTGTTATGTTAAAACGCCCCTGCATGAGTTCCGGGGGGAAGCCCCCCGGTTCCGGTCATGTTACGAATATCGGTAGGGGCGCCCAGCTTTGTCCATCGCAGCATTATAGTTGCGGAAGATTTCCACAACCTTTGCCTTGGTTTCGGATTCTGACGCAATCTCTTCCCAGAAGTCGCGCGCTGCGGCCTCGACCGTGGCCCATTCCGCATCGGGGATCGAGGTCAGTTCCAGCTTCTCGCCTTCCGTGCGCAGCCGCGCCTCGCCCGCCCAGTACCAGTGCTGGCGGTAATAATGCGACTGCTCGAAACAGGTGGCCATCAGGTTCTGCAGATGTTCAGGCAATTCGTTCCAGCGGTCCATATTGGCGAAGAAATGCCCGATCCAGGCGCCCGATATGTTATTGGTCAGGAAATGGCTGCAGATATCGGCCCAGCCAACCTCATAGGCTTCCGTGATCCCACACCATGCCACCCCGTCGATCTCGCGCGTCTGAAGCGCGATCTCGACATCTTCCCATGGCACCGTCACCGGCACGACGCCGAATTGCGACAGGAAGCGGCCTGCGGTCGGGAAGGTGAACACCCGCTTGCCCGAGAGTTCTGCCAGCGACGTGATCGGCGAAGAGGTGATGAAATGGCAGGGGTCCCATGATCCGGCCGAGATATGCTTGACACCAACGCGCGCATATTCCTCGGCCCAGATTTCGTTCAGACCCCAATCATGGAAGAGCGCAGGCACATCAAGCGAATAGCGACTGGCAAAGGGGAAATAGCCCCCGAAGACCGTCACCTCGGTGGGCGAGGCCATCGAGTCGTCATCCGATTGAACAGCATCGATCGTGCCGCGCTGCATTGCCTGAAACAGTTCTTCGGTCGGAACAAGCTGGTCGGCATAGAACAGATCAATCTGCATCTCGTCGCCCGCGATGGCATTGAACATGTCAATGGCGGGCTTGGCGACCTGCGCCCCCAGCGCTGCGCCTGCATAGGTCTGCAACCGCCAGCGGATCGGGGATTGGGCATGCACTGCCGGCGCGGCAAGGGCGGCCGCACCACCCAGCGCGCCTGTTGTCAGAAACTTCCGTCTTGTCGTGGTCATGTGTTTTCCTTCCGGTTGGAGTTTGAGAATGGCACGTTGGCTCGTGCCTTGTCAGGATTTACGGAAACAGCACCCCCGGCAGCCAGAGCGCGATCTGCGGAAAGGCCATGACAAGGCCAAGCCCGCATATCATCACCCCGACAAAGGGAATGATCGATCGGTAAATATCGCCGAGGCTCACCTCCTTGGGGGCCATGGCCCGCATCAGGAACAGGTTGTACCCGAAAGGCGGCGTCATATAGGCGATCTGGCAGGTGATCGTGTAAAGCACCCCGTACCATATCAGATCGAACTCCAGCATCCGCACGATGGGCACATACAAAGGCGCCACGATCACCAGCATCGCGGTGTCATCCAGAAACATGCCCATCAGGATGAACGAGATCTGCATCAGGATCAGGATTTCCCAACGCCCGAGGCCCAGATTCTCCATGAATAGCGCGCGCACGAAATCCACCGCGCGCAACCCGTCGAAAACTGCGCCAAAAGCAAGCGCAGCAAGGATGATCCACAGGAACATGCAGGAGATGGCGAGCGTCTTTTTCGTGCATGTCTCAAGGATCGCCCATGTCATCCGCCCCTTGGCCACACTGACGGCAAGGGCCGCAAGCGCGCCCACAACCGAGCTTTCGACCAGTCGCGTATAGCCCAGAACGAAGGGAACCATCATCACTGCGAAAATACCAAGCGGCATCAGCCCCGCCAGCAACAGGCGATATTTCTCTGAGCGGCTGACCCGCGCCAGTTCCTCTGGGTCGATCACGGGGCCAAGCTCAGGGTTGATCCGGCAGCGCAGCCAGATGTACAGGATGAACAACCCCGCCAGCATCAGCCCCGGCAAAAGCCCCGCTGCCCACAGATGTGTCACCGGCTGACGCGCGATCATCGCGTAAAGCACCAGCACCACCGAGGGGGGCACCAGAATACCCAGCGACGAGCCTGCCTGAATGACCCCCGTCACCATCAGCTTGTTGTAATTGCGCTTCAGCAGTTCTGGCAGCGCGATCGTGGCCCCGATGGCCATGCCCGCCACCGACAGCCCGTTCATCGCCGAGATCAGCACCATCAGCAGGATCGTGCCAATTGCCAGCCCCCCCGGCACCGGGCCGAACCAGACATGGAACATGCGGTACAGATCATCTGCCAGTTTGCTTTCCGACAGCACATAGCCCATGAAAATGAACATCGGCAGCGTCATCAGCGGAAACCAGTTCATCAGCTTGATGGTCTGCGCAAAGGCC
>SKWJ01000157.1 GCA_007128995.1 Paracoccaceae bacterium | reverse complement strand
GCTCGGCGATGCGGGTCAGGCCGCGGCGCTTGGGATAGCTGTCGTGGCGGCCCTGGATCACAATATTGATCAGCGGATTGGGGAGGGCCGCCACTTGCGCCTCGGCGATCAGAGGCAAGAGCTTCGAGACATAGTAGTTGTCCATCGAGTGCATCGAGGTCAGATGCGAGCCTGTTGCGCGGCCCTGAAGCCCGTGGCGAATGACTTCGGCGGCGAGTGTCTCGATATGGCGGGACATGGGGTCGTCGGTCTCGTCGCAATGCAGGTCGATCAGCAGGCCGCGCTCGGCCGCGATCCGGCAGAGTTCCTGCACCGAGGCGCGCCCGTCCTCCATCGTGCGCTCGAAATGCGGGATGCCACCGACCACATCGACGCCCATATCGAGCGCGCGCAGGGTCTGGGCATGGGCGCGAGGGTCACGATAGAGCCCGTCCTGCGGGAAGGCCACAAGCTGGAGGTCGAGATAGGGCCGCACGGCCTCGCGCACATCAAGCAGTGCCTGCACGCCCTTGAGTTCCGGGTCGCAGGTGTCAACATGGCTGCGGATCGCCAAGAGCCCCATGCTCACCGCCCAGTCGCAATAGGCAAGCGCCCGTGCCTTCATCTCGTCAATCGTTGCGACCTGTTTCAGCTCACCCCAGAGCGCGATCCCTTCGAGAAGGGTGCCGCTCTGATTGATGCGCGGGATGCCGTAGCTGAGCGTTGCATCCATGTGAAAATGCGGATCGACAAATGGCGAGCTGACCAGATCGCCCGCTGCGTCGATGATCTGACCGGCCTCGGCGCCGTCCAGCTTCTCGACAGCGGCAATCCGGTCACCGCGAATGCCGATATCGGCCACGCGTCCGTCAGGCAGCGTGCCGCCCTTGACGATGAGATCGAACATCAGCGCTCTCCCTTGTTGAATGGAACCATCAGTGCCGCCGGGATCGCTGCGCGGCGCGACATGATGACAAGGGCGAGGATCGAGAGCACGAAGGGCATCATCAGGAAGATCTGATAGGGAATATCTGCGCCAATGCTGGTTTGCTGCAACCGGATCTGGAGCGCATCGAACACTCCGAACAGCACCGCGCCCAGGAGCGCCTTGCCCGGCATCCAGGCTCCGAACACCACAAGCGCGATGCAGATCCAGCCGCGACCGTTGACCATCTCGAAGAAGAAGGAGTTGAAGGCCGACATGGTCAGGAACGCACCACCCACCGCCATCAGGCCGGAACCCACCATCACGGCCCCCATGCGCAACGCTGTGACTGACAGCCCCTGTGCAGCCACTGCGGCGGGGTTTTCACCGGCGGCGCGGAGCGCCAACCCCAGAGGTGTGCGGAAGAGGACGAAAGACACCACCCCCACCAGAACGAAGGCGAGATAGGTGAGCGGCGTCTGGGCGAAGAGGGCGGGCCCGATCAGTGGAATGTCCGACAGGATCGGGATGGGGAAGGGTTGGAACGCCTCGATCCGCGGTGGCGTCGTGACGCGGGGCAGGGCAAGGCGATAGGCGAAATAGGCGCTTGCTGTGGCGAGAAGCGTAATCCCCAGCCCCACCACATGCTGACTGAGCCCAAAGGGCACTGTCAGAGTGCCGTGCAAGAGCCCGAAAAGCATCCCCGCCAGCATGGCGACCATGACCCCGGTCCAGAGCCCGCCGCCGGAATAGACGGTCATCCAGCCCGCGAAGGCGCCCACCACCATGATCCCTTCGATCCCGAGATTGAGCACGCCCGCGCGTTCGCAGATCAGCTCGCCCATGGTGGCAAAGATCAGCGGCGAGGCGATACGGATCACTGCGGCCCAGAAACTGGCGGAAAGGAAGATTTCGACAATTTCGCCCATGTCAGTCCCACCGCACCCGGTAACGCGTGAGCGCAATGGCCAGCACCATGGTCAGAAGCGCCGTGGCGAGCATGATATTCGCGATATAGGTCGGCACGCCCGCTGCACGGCTCATGCTGTCGGCACCGACGAAAACGCCTGCCACAAAGATCGCGCTGACCACCACACCGATGGGGTTCAGGAGGGCGAGCATCGCCACGATTATGCCCGTATAGCCAAAGCCGGGTGACAGATCGAGTGTCAGGTTGCCTTTCAGACCTGCGACTTCGGAAAACCCGGCAAGTGCGGCGAGGCCCCCTGACAGTAGCGCTGTCTTGAGCATTACACGCCCGACCGGGATGCCAGCGAACTCGGCCGCCTGACGATTGGCGCCGACTGCGCGCATCTCGTAGCCGAGTGTCGTGCGCGACTGGATCACCCAGACCACTCCTGCCGCGATCAGCGCCAGAGCAAAGCCCCAATGCAGGCGGAGCCCCTCGACAATACGCGGCAGGCGCGCTTCGGGGATCAGGCGCGAGGATTGCGGCCAGCCCATGCCCATCGGGTCTTTCAATGGCCCCTCCAGCAGCATCGAGATGAACAGCAGCATGATGAAATTGAAGAGCAGCGTCGTCACCACCTCATCCACGCCGAAGCGGGTCTTGAGCAGAGCCGGTCCCAGCAGCACCAGCGCGCCTGCGAGCATCGCCGCACCGGCCATGGCGGGCAAGAGAAGCCCCGAGGGCCAGCCCAGGGCGCCAGTGCCGATCAGCACGGCCATCAGCGCACCCGCGTAAAGCTGTGCCTCCGCGCCGATATTCCAGAGCTTCGCGCGGAAGGCCACGGCCACAGCGAGGCCCGTGAAGATAAGCGGTGTGGCGCGGTTGAGCGTCTCGAGAAGCGCGAATTGCGAGCCAGCGGCCCCGCGCAAGATCAGACCCAGGGTCTGAAACGGATTTGCCCCGGCCAGAAGTGCGAGCGATGAGCCAAAGACCACTGTCAGCGCCAGCGCCAGCATTGGAAAGCCGATCAGTCGCAGAGGCGAGGGGCGGGCTATGAGTTCAAGCCGCATCCTGCCCTCGCTCAAAGCCTTCGCCCGCCATCCAACGCCCAAGATCCGCTGCGCTCATCGTGCCGCGCGCGAAGGGTGGCGAGAGCCGCCCCTCCGAGATCACATGGATGATATCGGAGAGCGTGAGTATCTCGTCGAGATCCTCCGAGATCAGCAGCACGGCCGCACCCTGATCACGCGCGGCCAGAAGCTGGGTCTGTACGAAGGTGATCGCACCGATATCGAGCCCCCGCACAGGCTGATTGGCCAGGATGATCTTTGGTGCCCCTTCCATCGCGCGGCCGAGGATCAGTTTCTGCATATTGCCACCCGAAAGCAGTCGGATCCGCGTCTCGGGTCCCGGACAGCGTACATCGTAAGAGCGGATCACCGTGTCGGTGAAACCGCGCGCGGCGCCCCAGTCCATCCAGCCGCGTCGGGCGAAAGGGGGGCGGCGGTAGCGCTCGAGAATGGCGTTTTCCGTCAGTGAAAAGTCAGCGATCGTGCCGGTCTTGTGTCGGTCCTCGGGGATGCGCCCGATCCCGGCATTGAGCGCATGGGCAACGGACCATGTCACGGGCTCGGCGCCATGTACCAGCATCTCCCCTCCGCTCAGGTGCTCCAAACCCGCGATCAGGTCAGCGAGCGCGCCTTGTCCATTGCCAGATACGCCCGCAAGGCCAGTGATCGTGCCTTCGCGCAAGGCGAGGTCCACCTTGCGCAATCCGCGCGCCGTGCCCCGGTCGGGGGTCGAGACGGTGCGCAGCTCCAGCAGGGTCGCGCCCGGCGCGGCCGCGCGTAATTCCGGCGGCGTGATGCGCGCGCCGACCATCATCTCGGCCAGTGCCCCAGGGTTGGTGTCCGCCACGGCAACCTCGCCCACAAGCTTTCCGTGCCGGAGCACCACGACGCGGCTGGCAATGGCCATGACCTCGTGCAGCTTGTGGCTGATGAAGATGATCGAGAGCCCTTGCGCGACCATCTTACGCAACGCAGCAAAGAGCGCCTCGGCCTGCTGCGGTGTCAGCACAGCGGTCGGCTCATCGAGGATGAGGATGCGCGCATCGCGATAGAGCGCCTTCAGGATCTCGACCCTCTGCCGTTCGCCGACACTGAGAGTTCCAAGCCGTGCATCCGGATCCACCGCAAGCCCGAAATCCTCCGCGAGCCGCGCGAGCTTGGCGCGGGCACCGGCCATGTCAAGCCGCGCGCCCCAAAGGGGCTGTGTGCCGAGAATGACGTTTTCCAGCACAGTCAAGTTGTCGGCCAGTGTGAAATGCTGATGCACCATGCCGACACCCGCCGCGAGTGCTGCGCGCGGATTGCCCTGCGGCAAAGGCGCGCCGAACACTTCGACGCTGCCCTCATCGGCCGTGTAGTGGCCGAAGAGAATGTTCATCAATGTGGTCTTGCCCGCCCCGTTCTCGCCCAGAAGCGCAATCACTTCACCTGGCCAGAGCGTCACGCTGATGGCGTCATTCGCCACCAGCGCGCCGAAACGTTTGGTAATCCCGTCAAGGCGCAGGACAGGGCCTTGCGCCCCCATCTCGGGACGCATTCACGAGGACCGCGGTTCGTCGTCGTTGATTTCGACCTCGAACGTGCCATCCAGGATCTGCTGCGTGCGCTGCGCGACAAGTTCCATGATCTCGGCCGGAACCTTGCCCTCGAATGTGCCAAGAGGCGAGAGCGAGGAACCGCCATGGATCATGTAGGAATAGACCCCATAATTGGCCGCCACGAATTCGCCTGCCTTCACCGCAGCAACGGCGGTATCAAGTGTCGGCTCGAAATGCCATATTGCCGAAGCAACGACCGTGTCGGGATAGTCCGCCTGCGTGTCGATCACATTGCCGATGGCCAGCACACCGCGTTCCTGTGCCGCGTCGGACACACCGAAGCGTTCGGCATACATCACATCCGCCCCTGCCTCGATCATGCCAAAGGCGGTTTCCTTGGCGCGCGGCGGGTCGAACCAGGAGCCGATGAAGGCCACCTGAAAGCGGATCTCGGGGTTTACCTCGCGTGCGCCTGCCATGAAGGCGTGCATCAGACGGTTCACCTCGGGGATCGGAAAGCCGCCGACCATGCCGATATTGGCGCTTTCGGTCATGGCACCGGCAATCAGGCCCGTCAGATAGGCAGCATCATGGATGTAATTGTCAAACACTGCGAAATTCGGCAGCGCGTCATCATGCATGAAGCTCGACCCCATCAGAAAGGCGACATTGGGGTATTCCGCCGCCACTTCGCGGGCTTCCTGCTCGACGCCGAACACTTCGCCGATGATCAGCTGGACACCTGCTTCGGCATATTCGCGCATCACGCGGGGATAGTCGGTGTTCGAGACATTCTCGGTGAAGGTATAGGTTATATCGCCCCGTGCCTGTGCAGTTTCGGCGGCAAGGTGAATGCGGCTGACCCACTGCTGTTCGACTGGAACTGTATAGATGCCAGCCACGCGTAGCGGTTCACTGGCGTCAAGCGCCTGGGGCAGCGAGGCCGCCGCAATCAGCGCTCCGGCCGCAGCCGTGCCAAGCAATGTGCGACGAGTGAGAGAAAGTGGTTTTCTGGTCATGGAAAGCTCCCTGTCTGGTCTGGGGCAAGGCCGTTCTACGCGCGCCTTCGCAGACTATAGGCAGGAATTTTTTGACTAGCGAGTAAAATTTTCAGCCGGAGTGGCACCAACCCCCCAATGCCGAAAAAAACTGCATGCCGCAGCCCTGGGCCGTCATGTATCAGCTCAGGGGCAGGCGTAGAGCGCCAGTTCACCCTCGCGAACGGATAGCTGCCCAGCATTCAGCATTTTCCAGACAATCTCTTCCGTGCGCTTGGAAAGCTCCATCCGCGCGCGCTCGATCGTCTCGGGTGCCACACCTTTCGCTTCCGCCGCAACAGCGATGATCTCGCCCACAACGCCAAAGGCCGAAAGCCGGCAATTGGCATCGAGCAATGTGTCACGGATGAGCAATTGCAGGTCGTCATCCGAAAGTTCTGCAAGAAGCGCGCGTGCATCGACAACCTCTTCGTAGCGCAACGCACAGTCGCCAAGCACGATCGCATCACCTTGGGTAACAAGCGCACAATCGAAGGCATTGGGCCCGTTCTGCACCAGAACCCGCCCATCCTCGAGAATGCCGAGCGCATCTGCACCAAGAGCGGCATCGAATTCCTGCGCGCCAAGCGGGGTTGTGGCAAGCACGATTGCGGTGCCGAATGCCGATGCGAAGCTTCTGTTCATTTGCTGCTCTCCTGTGCTGCAGCGACACCTCGTCACCGGATGTAGCATAGTCTGGAAAGTCGCCGTGCGCTCAGCCCTCCGGCTGCAACCGCCAAAGGTTCGGCCCTGTCTGGATCAGGCTGCGCCGTGCAGCGGCGCCGAGCCCCTGGTTCAGAAGCTGGTCGATATCGGTCCAGACTTCGGTATTGTAAATGTGGTAGTTGTGGCCGGTGGCGCTGCGAAACGGAATATCGCCCAGGTCGATCACTTCGACGCCCTCCAATCGCTCCACCGGGTTACCTGACTGGCCCAGACGCGGATAGCCATGCACCTGTTCGGACAAGGTCAGTGGACGGTCTCCGGGGGCGACATAAATCGTGAGGCTGCGCAAATTCGGGCGCACACGAACCAGAAGCCGCTCGAAGACTTCGAAATCGATATCCGGTGCCAGAAGAACCACGTCGCCAAGCTGGATGTCAGGCCGCAATGCAAGAACGTCATAGATCGCAAGCATCATCCCGCGCGCACCGAGGCTGTGGCCTGCGAGGTTGATCGAAATGGGCTGGAACCGAGTGTACAAGGCGAGGATGAGATCGGCGAGATCGAAGACACTCCAGTAGAGATCGGCTTCGTCATGCGTGTAGTTGAACAGGTTTCCGTCAGAGGGCCAGCTGAACAACAGAAATCTACCGTCTGGCGCCCGGTGCGGGATCTGGATGACCCTGGCACCTTCCGATGCCCAGACTGTATCGAAGCTGGTGCTGAACTT
>SKWJ01000507.1 GCA_007128995.1 Paracoccaceae bacterium | reverse complement strand
CGGTCCCGAAACCAGATGCCGAAACGCGCCGCCGTGAACGGCTCGCCCTACTCGGCAATCAGGGAAGGTCGACCGGCCGACACTCGTCACAACTTCGCAAGACGCGGGACCGACACAGCAATCGACGTACGAACCGCTAGAACATCGCGTCACGACAGACAATGTCTTGACGCCGGAAAATCGGCTCGTGGATTGTCGACTCGTTAGGAGGCGGTTACACCACTGCATAATGGCAAACGACTGTCGACGCTCGGGGAAGAGAACAAAGGCTAAGCGTGTTGGCTGGGGATTCAGTGGAAAGGAACAACTATGCAAATGATTTTCGGCGCCCAAGTCTTGATCCTTTTCATCCTTGGATGGACCTCATCCTATGAACTTTTCGATATCGGATTTCTCGGAAACATGCTAGTCGGTGGTGGCGGGACCGTTGTCTTGTTTGGGGCCTTGCTGGCTTTTGTGCCAACACTCATGTTGATCATGGCAACAATCTTTTATGGGTTCTTCGCTTGGTCCCTGGCCACCAACTTTGGACTAAGCGGCGGCGGCACGGTTCTTTCCGTAATCGGCGGAGCTGCTGCTGGATTTTTGGCGAACTACTTTGCAATCGATGAAATTCAGACGACACCAGCTGCTTCGGCACCTTCGCGCACAGACAGCCTGCCACCGCCAAAGGACATAGCGACACTCGAGCTTTCGGCGCTCGAGGATATTTGGCATACGGTTTTGACACTCCATGAAATTGGCGCGCTCTCGGACAAGGTTCGCAACCGTATTTTCGCCAAACTTCAGAAAACGCCAAATGGAATATTCTTGAGCGAGACAAGAAAGGTCAAGACGGCGGATAATGACGAATTCCATTCGGTTTTGGTGAACGAACTGATGGAATACGGTTTGGTAAGTTATAGCGAGGCCAATAACATCGAGATCAAGGCCCATGCAGTCGATATCAGAAGAAAAGAGCAGAGGAAGCGAAAGGAGATCGCGAAGGCCCTGTATCGTCTGGTCGGTTTTCGCGCCATTGATCCGGATACCTACCGAACGCTGGTTAAGGAACTTGATCCTTACTTCGACACCGCGAACATGACTGATCAGATACTGTCAGATATTGTCGCACTTCATGTCACAGAAGAGCCCGACGACTTTGATTTCGAGGTGGTGCGGACATTACTGGACTACAAACTGATCAGTGAAGAAGAATGCCGTAGAATTGGTATTGAGCTGAAGAGCTTGCGTCGCGTTTAATTTTGCGATACGCGGTCAGCCTTGCGGCAAACGAACTTGGCAGCTGTGAATTGGCTTCAATCAGTATAACCCACACTTGGTTTAAGGCGGTGTCAGAAAAACGTGTTGTTGCGAGGGCGTGGCGGGGGTGCGAGCAGCGGCCAGAGCGCATCGAGGTAGGAGCGATCCGCTTTGTTCCGCGTGGCGTGCCAGTGGCCGTAGGCGGCCAGGTTCTTCGACGCGGGGCCGCAGAAGGGCTGCATGAAGCCGAGGAACCGGCTGATCAGGGCGTTCACGGTGTTGGTGTGGTGACTGCCCGGGGTGCGCTGCGAGCGCCGCCCGGCATTCAACGCGAAGTGCGGGATGTGCTCGTCCTTCGCGATTCGCTTGTGGCTGAAGCACCCGTCGGTGCAGTGCACCGCGTCCGGCTCCATCACGGGCAGAAGGGCGCCGGAGATTGCCGCTTCGCCCGCGTCGGCGATGGCCTCGCAGGCCCGGTGTCCGGCGCGATCCGTTGCCGCGAGGAGATTCTTCTCCCGAGCTCGCCCGTTCCCGGGAGGTGCCACTGCCGCGCCGCACCGTCGCCGATATGCTCGCCACCTCAGACGCGGCGGCGCCGGGTAGTTGTCAGGGTCGCGCTGGTGCTGGACCCACTCCCTCGCCCTCTTCCGGCCCTCGCGTTGGTGAGCTTGGTCGGCCTCGAAAATACCGGCAAGGCTGTTGTCAGCCTCCGGCGTCAGGGCGCCGATGATCGCCATGCGCCCGCGCCAGATGATGTCACGCGACGCTCCCAGCACCCCTGCGCCGCGGCGGCAGGACATCGGCTGCGGCGCCTCGATCATGTCACGCGCCAGCGCGACCACCAGGTCGGTGCGGTGGACCCGGGCCAGCGGCGTGCCGCTGCGGCCCGACGATGTCGCTACGCACCCCGCGCAGTTCCATCGCTTACCGCCCGTTCTGGTCCGACCCCACCGAAAGCGCGCGAGGCCCCCACAACGCAGATACGACAAAGCCGGGCCGCCTGCATCCACCCGCGCGTCGATCTCCAGAACGGCCCCTGCACGCTTGCGCGCCTCAGCAATAAGGCCCTCGATCAGGCGCAGTTCCTGCGGATTCGGGCGGGTAAGCAGGAGGCCAAATTCGGCCAGATCGAAGCACGGCATGGCGGATCTTCTCGGGCAGAGAAAGCCTCAGGACACCTCACCGACGCGCCGGAACAAATTACGAACAAATATAGTTTGCTGACACCACCTACTTAAATTTGCTGCCCATCCAACAAAGCGCCAAAGCAGATCCATCGATCGTTACCCCCTTGCTTTGCGCTCGCAGTACGACAGCGTGCCCGGAAAGTAATAGAATGACATCGGAACCAAAACCAACGGAAGCCCCGGTACTCGACTGGAAGAGGTACCGCGCCCTAACAATTCCTTTGGATGTTCGCTTTGCGTCACGTCCACAGAACATCCAAACCCTGGAAGGGCCCGTAGAATGCACGATCGGAGATGCGATCCTCACTGGTGTGAAGGGCGAAACGTGGCCGGTCCCGCACAAACGGTTCATGGATACCTATGCGCCTGTTCCCCCGACGCGTCTGGGACAAGCGGGGAGATATGCCAAGAAGCCAAGTGATGTTTGGGCAGGTCGTTTGGCCGCATCCCATGAAGTCACCCTCTCAGGGAACCGGGGCGTTCTTTATGGTCATCCAGGTGACATACTTATTGAATACTCAGACGGTGACCAGGCTATCGTTGCCGCAGATATTTTCAATCAAACATATCAATTGCTCGACGCCTGATGAGGATCTTTTCTGCGATACAGCCGCAACTCTGGCCCCGCGCGAAGCTGCGAGAGCGTCATCAGTTCCTGGACGATTGTTGGTATGCCTCGGATAATGGTCTCGTCCTTGAGCTTCTCGTCATCCGATAGATCATCGAAGTGAACCAAAGTTGGATTCAACTTCCGATCCCGATTTCTGTGTTTATCATAAAGCCAGCCATCAAGAAGCCGTTCGATCACAAAACGCCGATGCTCGATACGTCTAAGCTTTTCAACCTGATCATCGTCTAAAACTGTCTGCAACTCCTTTTTGTCCACCTCTATGTAGCCAGATGATCGCTCCAGCATCAAAAGATCTTCAGACAATTCGAACCCAAGGCGCCGCAGTTTTTCCCGGAAGTGGTCGCCGCTAAAGCGGCTCGATCGCCGGAGTTTCTCGTCAACCTTGAGCCAACGAGTTGCGCGTCCCGACTTGCCATTCATCTGATGCCACCGTTGATCAAGAGGGACAGGTACGTCGTGCTGGTTGAGATATTCGTAGGCCTCGTGAACAATCATGCCACAGGTGTCTAGAACCTCGCCGGGAAACGACTCCCACGCATGGAACTGATCGGCAGTCACATGGAAAAAAGTGACATCCTCACCAAGGGATGCTCCTCGCCCCTGCTTGACATCAAAGCTTGTTTCGAAAGATGTTCCGGGAAGGCAGCAAACAACGGGGGCCCTGTTTCGAAGGATTGTTTTGACTTGGGCGATTTGCTCAGTGACTGCCAATGACTCATGGTCTGTTTCGGCAGCGACATAAAATGCGGAAAACGGAACTTCTTTATCCGCGTGAATGATTGCTGAAGGCGAAACCACTCCAGACCGTACGGGAACATGGACAACTTCGGCAAGTGGTGCAAGGCCGCGATAAATTGCCTGATCCCGCATGGCCGGATCAAGCGCTGGGTAGCAGCGCAGAAAACGCTCTAGTGCACCGGCTTTCTCAGCGAAAACTGTTATGCGAAGAGGGGCCGAACTTGGGTCGATGACGGTGCGCACAACCTGCAGTAGCAGTTCTTGTCCTAAAGCATCGAAGCCAAAAATACCGATGTGCCGATTGCCGTCTGACCGGGCCGCTCCGGGTAGCGGGTACTTCTGCAGGACGAAGCGTGCCGCATTGGCCGTCAGGTCGAGCCAAATCACGTCATTCCGGGCTGCGAAGTCTTTCACTGTTTGATGTTGCATAAAGGCTGCCTGAATGGTTTTGTCTGCCATCCGAATGACGAGCTTCTGCCCCTTGGTTCCCGGTTTCATTTCCATAACTGCCAGCGCAGTCTCCATATTGCGCATATCATCATCTGTTGCGATATAAATGCGCGTCGCGCGGCTTACTTGTAATTTTTTCAGAATGTCGAGGTCAGTCGCGCTTCCTGGAAGCAATATCGCGCCTTCCTGCTTTATTGCTCGCGCGTATTCCTGCTCGATGTCCGGATCCAGAGCCACAGCGCGCGTACCTTTATCGAGGAATGCTTTCGCAAGACTGCTTGCTGCACGCCCTGCACCCAAGAACACCACCTCCGGAGGTACGAACAAGAGGGCTTTGAACTGAGCCCAATGTCTGGCCGAAAGCAGAATCGCAACGATCAGTGTGAAGATCGTCAGCGCGGGCAATACGAATCGCATAATCTGAAGCTGCCAGTTCGCTGTCGTGTTTTCCAGCGCAGCGCCCAGCTTGGCGGTCTGCAGGGTCAAATACAGCGCATCAAAAACTGTATGCTGTTCGTTGGCCTCGACATGCCCCCAAAGGGTGGTGAGGGCGCTGATGATTATGGCGACAACAAGGAACTGAAGTTGATTTTTCTGGCGCATACTGCTTCTCTTCGCTCTTAAGTCGGCACTTGAATGGTGTTATCTGTCGGCGTCGTGATCTATCAAGGATAGCAGTTTAATTGAGTAGAGTGTGTCGGCATGCTTTTGGCCCAAATAAGCGAGCTGCAACTGCAAGCATGCCTCAATTGACTGTTTTGCCTTTTCAATATCACCCTGGCGGTAAAGCGTCCATGCTATACAACTGAACTCTCGCAATGTGATCGGGTGTGTTTCACCCAGTTCCCTGCGAAAAGTTCCCATGGCATGAACTTGGAGAGATTTTGCTTCCTCCAGATCATCTTGAGTTGTCAAAACCTGCGCAAGCACTGACATAGTATGTGCGGTGTCGATCCCCTTCGGCCCCTCGAGCCGAAGAAACTCTTGAAGAGCTTGCTCAAGAAGCGAGCGCGCAGCCGGAAACTCACCAGCCTGATGCATCAGAGCGCCGAGCGCCCTTCTTGTCGTGTTGGTAAGGCGATCTCCTGAACCAAAGGTATCAATCTGAGTTTCTAGCGTCTTCTCATAAAGATTGCGTGCTTCTTCCACTTTATCTTGCGAGCTCAGGATACGCGCCAGCATATTTGCAGCCAACATGATCTTTCTCAAATCAGGCTTGGGGAACCTGAGCCAGGATGCAAATACTATTCGAGCGAGCGCTTCTGCTTCGGCCAACAAACCCTTGTGTTCAAGCTGCAGAGCATAATCGGTTTTTTCCTCGAGGGTATCCGGATGGTCAGCGCCGAGCCTCTTCTCGGCGTTCACCATAAGCCACCAGCGCAATAGCATGGAGGCTTGATAGAAACCTCGGTGCAGCAAGAACTCCGCCAGATTCCGGAGTGGCTTCGCAAGCTTGGCGTCGTCAAGTGGGGGCAAGCGCTTGAGCCATTCCGTTTCCACCATGTCTTCGATTTGATCGTTACCGAGCGTCAATAAACCCTGCTCCAACACGTCGGGGTCAAAAAACCTTAGGAACATGGGCATGCCGTAGTCCTTCAACCCTTCGCGCAAGAGGTGCCGCTTCTCTGTGTCCTTGGACGCAAGGCGTGTTGCCTGAAACAACGCTTCCACCGCAGCGCGCGGATTGAGAGAGATGTCTTGGTCACCAAATCCAGGTCGGAAATGTTGATAGAGCCTCTCGCGGGTCGCTTCCTCGCCCACCACACGTAGCGCCGCCTCGCCGAGGATCCGATGCATTGGAGCGCGGCGGCCTTCCTTGGTCAGCATAAAGGGCCAGAACACGCCGGCGAGTTTGGACATGACCACCTGCGGCAAGCGCGGCTTACCCGTGTCTTCGGCGATCGGATCGCCGGGGAGCGCTAGAAGGTCTGAAAGCTCGAGCTCACTCAGTCCCTGATAGGATGCCGCCTGCAGCGCGAAGAATTGCACGGCCAGGTCTGGCTGGCCCGTGCGCTGGTATTCGGGATCACGCAGGAAACATGTTAGGAAGAGGTGTGCGGCATCCTCGCACGCAAGAATCGTATCCAGCGTCATGTCCAGCGTTTCATGCCGCGCATCCACGCGGAGTTCTTCCAGTGCAAGTTGCAGGAAAAGTGGGTTGCAGGCCTGCGGCGCGTCGACAAGACGGGTTACCAGCGCCTCGGGCAGAGTCTTGCGGTAACTCGTCATGAGGTCAGCGACGATGACGCGCGCTTCGTGCGGTGCTAATGCGGGCAGCCTCACTTTGTGAATCCCGTCCGAGGCGGTGGCATCGGCAGCGACAGTCCTGTCGGCGGCGCTGGCCACGACAACGGCGCTGGGTCCGATCACAACCGGCGACAGCAGATCCAGATCCTTGTCGTCATCCATCAGATGGAGCTGATCCAGCGCATCCACGACAAGGGCGAAGCGCACCGGGCGGCCGATTGCCTGCTCGTTCTGCCGTGCCGCGCGGACCAACCAGTTGGAGAGGATCTGACGGCGCTCTTTGGGATCGGTCGGAATTTCGTCATCGACCGTGTCGCGCAGCTCGGGATGAATCGTCTGCAATACGCGTTCCAGCCAGCCGTCGAGGGTCAGAATTCCGTCTT